>JBAQWH010000208.1:0-9300 GCA_049298815.1 Thermoanaerobaculia bacterium
ACGGGAGCCCCTTCGCCGGCAGCGGCCGGGGCCGGCTCCGCGGCCGGCAACTCGGACGGGAGCAGACGCGCCAGTTCGACGGTCGCCTCCGGGATCGCAATCCGGACGTCGCGAAGCGTTTCCTCGAAGGCCGCCGGATCGACCGCGAGCTCATCCTCCGAGCGCAGCTCGACCTGCGCGACGATCAGAGTCACGTTGTCCGGGGCACCGCGCTTCAGCGCGAGGCGGAGGTATTCGTCGGCGGCCGACTCGATCGGCAGCTTCGCCACTTCCCGGATCTCGTCCTCCCGGACGAGGCCGTGGAGGCCGTCGCTGCAGAGCACGAAAATGTCGCCTTCCTCGAGCTCGATCGGGCCTTTGACGTCGATCTCGACGTCCTCGGCAACCCCCATCGACCGCTGCAGGACGTTTCGGCGCGGATGCGTCTCGGCTTCCTTCGCAGTCAGCAACCCCTCGCGCACCATCGACGCGACGAGGGAGTGATCGTCGGTGAGCTGCGTGATCTCACCGCCGCGGATCATGTAGATCCGGGAATCGCCGACGTGCGCGAACCAGCCTTTGCCGTCCCGGATCGCGAGTGCCGAGGTGGTCGTCCCCATCCCGCGAAGGTCGGGATTGGAAAGCGACTCGTTGAAGATGCGCGCGTTCGCCCTCAGCAGTGAGGCGCGAAGCGCGTCCGACGGCGTTCCTTCCCTGTTGGAGAGGTACTGCTCCTTGACGGTCTCACCGGCGATCCGCGAGGCGGTGGCCCCTCCGCGGTGCCCTCCCATGCCGTCTGCGACGATCAGGAGCTGACCGGCTCCGCTCCGGCGCTCCTCCACGGCTGTGGTGAGCACGCCGAAGTCCTGGTTCTCCGTCCGCACGAGGCCGACATCCGAGCGCAAGACGGCGCGCACGACCATCTTTCGCTGAGACAAAGGAGTTGTCTGCACTTGTTCGCTCATTTCGGACGGACCCCTCGCCGACGGAAACTCTCTCTCTTCGGGCGGAAGCGGCATTATACGCGCCTGCGCTGAGGGGGGTGTGCGCCGAAGCGGAGCACGCGCGACCGCAATGGGTGCCGCTATAATCGACCCTTCGATGGAACAGCTGCAGCTCCATTACGTCGACCTCGGGGTCCAGCGCGTGTCGGACCTTCGAGGCGAGATGTCCATCGGCCGCACCGAAGGCAACGACCTCGTCCTGAACCATCCGTCCGTTTCGCGCCGGCATGCCCGGATCGAATCGCGGGGGGAGCGCTGGTGGATCGTCGACCTGAAATCCACCAACGGCGTCAAGGTCAACGGCGACCTGGTGGCGGAGGCGCCGCTCGGTTCGGGCGACACCATCCTGGTCGGGTCGCTGCAGATCGATGTCCGTCCCCAGCCGACCGCCGACTTCAGCGATTCGTCGATGTTCGACAACCCGTCGGGGACGGTCATCCGGCGCATTTCCGACTTCAACTCGGAGTTCGGCCTCGACCCCGTCGACCAGACTGCCGCACCACGCGGAGCCGCGTCGACCGCGGCGGTCGACGCGATGGCCGCGTCGCGCGAGAAGATCTTCCAGGTGCTCGTGCAGGTCGCCAAGGCGCTGCTGCAGAGCGAAGACCTGCAGTCGCTGCTCGACACCGTGATGGAGATGATCTTCAAGTACCTTCCGGTCGAGCGCGGGCTGATCATCCTCTTCGACGAGGACGGGAACCCGGTGCCGAAGCTGACGAAGTTCGCGGCCGGCGCGGACCCGAGCGACATCCCGATCTCGCGGACGATCCTCAAGATGGTCGCCGAGCAGCAGGTCGCGCTGATGACGTCGAACGCACTCGAAGACTCGCGCCTTCTGGGCGGCAAGTCGATCGCGATCCACGGCATCCGGTCGGCCATGTGCGTACCGCTCTGGAACCGGCAGCGGGTCATCGGGGCCGTCCAGGTCGACTCGCCGATCCACGTCGGCTGCTTCGCCGAGGAGGATCTCGACCTTCTGACCGCGCTGGCGAACTTCGCCGCGGTCGCCGTCGAGCGCGCCCAGCTCTCGGAGAAGATCGAGCAGGAGCGGAAGATCCGCTCGAAGATGGAGCGGTACCACTCGCCTGCGGTGATCGACGAGATCGTCAAAGGCGTCGTCTCCGCCGATGAGACCGACATCCGCAATGCGGAGGTCTCGATCCTGTTCGCCGACATCTCCGGGTTCACCAGCGTCTCCGAGACGAAGAAGCCGGAAGAGGTCGCCGAGTTCCTGTCGCACTTTTTCGGAAGCGCCGTCGACGCGATCTTCACGTACGGCGGGACGCTCGACAAATTCATCGGTGACGCCGTCATGGCGTTCTTCGGCGCCCCGATTCCGCAGGACGACCATGCAGACCGCGCGATCATGGCGGGTCTCCGGCTCCAGGAGGGCGTCGCGACCTGGAATCAGCTGCGCGAGAGCCAGGGGCTCCCCGTGGTGCGCATCCGCATCGGCATCAACAGCGGTCCCGCGGTCGTCGGAAACGTCGGCACGGAGAAACGGGTCGACTACACCGTGCTCGGCAGCTCCGTGAACATCGCGTCGAGGCTCGAGAGCGGCGTCGCCAAACCGGGACAGCTGGTGATCTCGCAGAACACGCTCGACCGGCTCGTCGGGAGCTTCAAGATGGAATCGCTCGGCGAGTTTGCACTCAAGGGCCTGCAGCAGAAAATGCCGGTCTACTCGGTCGAAGGGCCGATCTCCTGACGCGGCCGGCCGCGCGGCCGGAGTGCCCCGTGGGACCGCCTGGTCGTACATCCCGCCCGATGCCGCAGAAGTCTTTCGTCCGAGTCCTTCTCCAACCGCTCGTGATCGCCGTCGGGCTCGCCGCGGTGACGAAGCTCCTCCTGCAGCTCTACGTCATCCCTTCGGCATCGATGACCCCCACGCTCCTGCCGGGCGACCGAGTCGTCGCCACGCGCTACTGGTTCGGGCAGACGCCCACGCCGGGTGACGTGGTCGTTTTCAGGTCGCCGTCGGACGGCAGCCTGCTGGTCAAACGCGTGGTCGCCATCCCGGGCGACTTCATCGACAGCCGCGGAGGCCGCCTGCGCGTCGGGGGGTACACGCTACCCGAGCCGTACGTCGCCGCCACCGCCGCGACCGGCTCGATCCAACCTCAAGTCATCCCTCAGGAGCGCTACTTCGTCCTCGGCGACAACCGCGCCGAGGCGATCGACAGCCGCTCGTGGGGGCCAGTCCCCGGAGAGTTGATCGTCGGACGCGCGCGCTGCGTTCTGTGGCATCGCTCGACCCCCTCCGGCGTGACGGGGGAACGTCCGCCGCTCCGCGTCTTCAAATGGATCCGATGACCTGCTACTCTCCGCGCAGATCGCAGGAGGCAGTCGTCATGAAGTTACGCCATCGTCGTGAGCTGGGTGAGGGTCAGATCGGCTGCCTCATCGGCGTCATCTTTCTTCTGCTCGGTGCCCTCGTCGCCTACAGAATGGTCCCGATCAAGGTCAAAGCAGCGGAAATGCGCGACACGGTCAAGGACGAAGCAAAGTCCGCCGGGGCGCACAACGACAGCCAGATCCGCAAGATGATCATCGCGACGGCCGATCGCCTCCAACTCCCCGTCAAGGAGAGCGACGTGAAGGTCGAGCGGAGGTCCGGCAACATCTACATTCAGGTTCGTTACACGGTCCCGGTCGAGTTCCCCGGATACGTTTACCAGTGGAACTTCGTGCACACCGCCGAGAATCCGATCTTCTAGCCCGAGCGGGCGGCCGCGCGTGAGCGCAGCCGCCACGCTCACGGCGCGGCCACGACCGGCTGCTCCTCGTCCTCCAGCTCGAAGACAATCACGTCCCATCCGCTCGGGTCGCGCGGCCGGCGGTCGTCGAGCGACCCTTCGTCTCGAATGAAGTCGAGCTCCGGCAAGCCGTCAGGGGCCTTCTCCACGCCCGGCTGTGCGTTTCATACCGGGTGCCGTCGCGATGTGAAGGGAAGCGCGTAGCGCGGCGTCAAAAAGTTCTGCGGGGGGAGTGGTAGGAAGTAGGAAGTACGAAGTATGAAAGCCCCCACCCGGGCCGTTTTCTTACTTCTTACTTCTTACTTCTTCCTCATGACGCTGCTGCTGCACGCGCGTCGGCGCGACCCGATTCCCACTGGTCTGCGTCGGTCGAGAAGAACGCGATTCGCGCCTTCTTGAACTCGCGCAGAGGGAAGAGTGCCTGACGTTGCTCGATCCCGCTGTCGATCGAGAGATCGAGCAGGACGGATTCGCACTCGTCGACCGTCCGTCCGTGCACCGTCGTGTAGATGCTGTACGGCCAGTCGTCGAAGACGGGACGGCGGTAGCAGTGCGAGACGTTGCGGTGGCGCGCAAGCCGGAGTCCGGTCTCTTCGGCGCGCTCCGCAGGGACGATCCAGACGCCCATCGCCGTCGTGCCGAAGTTCGGTTTGCGGCGCGGTCCGACCGCCGAGAAGCCGCGCAGCTGTCCGCGTTTCTGCAGTTCGCGCGCGGTGGTGAGCACTTCCTCCGGGGTCAGACTCGTTCCTCGGGTCATGACGTCGAAGGGGCGCGGCTGCAACGGGATCTCCGTCTGGAGAATCCGCACGCATTCGGCCTCGGCCGGGGTGACGTTGGTCTGCGGGAGCTCCATCTCTCCGGACGTCTCGACGCCGTCGGACGCAGTGCTCTTGTAGAGCTTCAGCGTCGGCAGCGCATGAACGGAAGCACAGTCCGCCTCCGCGGTCAGGATGTCGATCGTCTTCTCGAGGCCGAGGCGCGAGAACGGCGACACCGCGATCGTGAACCAGAGGTTGTAGTCGCTGTTGTTGCGGAGGTAGTTCTGCGTCACGCCGGGATGGGCGTTGATCACGGCCGCTGCCTCGTCGACCCGCTCTTCGGGCACGCGCGCCGCCACGAGACACGACCGATAGCCGAGGCCGCGGAGGTCGAACTGGAAGGCGAGCTGGCGGATCGCCCCATCACGCTTGAGACGCTCGGTCCGCTTGAGCACTTCTTTCTCGGACATGTCGATCGTCTGGCCGATGAAAGCGAACGGCGTCGAGACGATGGGCAGGTCGGACTGCAGGGCGGTCAGGAGTTCTCGGTCGCGCGGCTCGATGTCCTGCATGCTCCCCCTCGCGTGGCTGATCCGGGTGTCAGAAGAGGCAGCGATTGTACCCCCGACGAACGAGGAGGCAAGTGCGAAGAGTGGAGGTGAAAGAAGGGAGCGGCGCGGCGCCGGTTCCCCCCCTTCACCTGCCTTCACCGGTCGCCCGGAGTAACCTGATGCTCGTCCAGAATGACGATCTGCGGGAAGTCCGAGACCTCGACCGGACGGCCGTTGGCCATGGATTCCCGGTGCCTCGCAGCGGCCGCGACGAGGCCGGTGCGGTCGATGCCTGCCCATCCCGGGGGAAACTCGCCGAGACGGCGGAGCGCCGCCTCGAAAAGGCGTCCGGCCCCGGAGGCCTTGCCGCGTGCGATGTTGTGGTAAGCGGCGGCGAGCTGGATGAGCGACTGGACGAAAGTGCGGCCGCCGGGCGCGCGCGCGAGCCACAGCCGCTCCCACACGTCATGAGCCTCGAAGTACTCGCGGCGGTTGAAGCAGGCGATGCCTTCGAGCATCGTCTCCCGCTCGGTTCCTGCGTGCGTCGGTGCGCTTTCCATCCGATCAGTCGCCTGCGCGGGTCCCTTTACGGAGCGCCGCGCAGACCGCGTGCGTGAACTCGCTCGTCGAGCCGGTGCCGCCGATGTCGCGCGTCCGCTGCTCCGGACCGGAGGCGAGAACCTCGAGGATCGCGGCGTAGACGCGTTTCGCTGCGTCGCCCTCCCCGATGTGCTCGAGCATCAGCACGGCGGACTGCAGCAGCGCAAGCGGGTTCGCTCTCCCCTGGCCGGCGATGTCGGGCGCGCTTCCGTGGACCGCTTCGAACACCGCGCCGTTCTCGCCGAGGTTTGCGCCCGCGACGACGCCGAGCCCGCCGACCAGCCCGGCCGTCAGGTCCGACACGATGTCGCCGTAGAGATTCTCGAGGAGCAGGACGTCGAACTGGTTCGGGTTGGTGACGAGCTGCATACAGAGGTTGTCGACGATCCTGTCGTCCGCGACGATGTTCGGATAGTCCTTCGCGACATCGCGGAAGCACTTGATGAACAGTCCGTCCGAGAGCTTCATGATGTTCGCCTTGTGGACGACCGTCACGCGCTTTCTGCCGTTGAGCCGCGCGTACTCGAATGCGTACTTCGCGATGCGCGTCGACGCCTTCTCGGTGATGATCTTCAGCGACTCGACGACACCCGGAATGATCTCGTGCTCGAGCCCGGCGTAAAGACTCTCCGTGTTCTCGCGGACGACGACGAGGTCGATGTCCTGATAGCGCGTGATGACGTTCGGCAGGCTGCGCACGGGACGAAGGTTCGCGTAGAGGTCGAGGATCTTGCGGAGACGGACGTTGATCGACGTGAACCCGGTGCCGATCGGGGTCGTGACCGGCCCCTTGAGCGCGACCTTGTTGCGGAGGATCGAATCGAGCACCTCCTGCGGCAGCGGGTCGCCGAACCGGGAGATCGCCTCCGCTCCGACGAAGTACTTCTCCCACTCGACATCGACTCCGGCGCATTCGATGATCGCCACGACGGATGAGGTCACTTCCGGGCCGATTCCGTCGCCGGGAAGAAGGGTGATCTTGTGCTTGGCCATTCGTCCTCCAAATCAGAGCCCCCCGGCGCGCGACGCGCTCAGGAAAGGCCTTCGTGTAATTCCGTTGCGCGCCGCCTCGCGCGGTCCAGCGAGAACCCGGCGGGAAAGAACTCTGCGAGCGGCGCAAACTCCGGGAGCTCCGCGCTGCACCGTGCGACGCTCCTCAGCGTCGCCGGGATGAAGTCGAGATAGTGCATGCGACCTCGCTCGATCGGCAGCCGTGCGAACGTGCCGAGGATCTTAATCGAACGCTGCAGAAGCGTCTCGAAGTAACGCGTCCGCATTCGCGCAGGGTCGTCCCCGCGGTCCGCAGCATAGTGCTCGAGGAGCTCGAGCTCGAGCGGCTCGCCCAGGACGTCGGCGACCCCCCGGTCGCGGAGGAGCGACGCCAGGTCGTAGGTGTCCGGACCATTGCGCAGGTCCTGATAATCGATTACAAATAACGTGTCATTAATAATGTGTATATTTTGACCGTGATAATCACGATGACATAATACGTATGGATGCTGCGCGATTTTATTCGCCAGCCGCTGCAGGTAGCCGTCCAGCTCGCTCCCGGCCGTCCCGCCCGTCAGTCTCCCGATGTAGTACTCCCGCGCCATCGCCAGCTCGTTTGCGAAGAACTCCGCCGAGAAGGGCGGGTTCAGGTCGCTTCGAGCCTTCTGGAAACCCGCGAGCAGGTCGACCGCCCGCCGGTAGAGTCCGGCCCCGCTCTCCGGGTGCTCCTGGAGCTCATCGAAGGCCGTCCGCTCTCCGACGTCCACCTGCAGCACGGCCGACTCGCTGGTGCCGACCACCAGCGGCACGGCCGCGTGCGGCGCCAGCGCACGGTAAGCGCTCATGAACCGCCCGAGCTGGGGCCGCACCTCCTCCGGATACCAGGCGAGGATGAAGCTCCGTCCGTCGTCGGTCGCGACGCGGTAGTACGCCCGCACCGAGGCGTCGCCGGAGAGCCGGTCGGCCCTCCACCCCTCGCCGAGGGTTCGCCGCAGCAGGTCGACCGCTTCGGCAGGAATCCCGCTCGTCGTCATCAAACTCCCAGCCGCATTCGACACACGGCAACAGCGCGGGAGGCACTCCGCCTCCTCGTCAACCATTCGCGTGTGAGAAATGCGCGCCAGCCTGAGCGGATCGGGGGATCCGCCGGCCGGGATGGGCGCAAAGGAGGGACTCGAGAGGCCCCTCCCCGCTCGTTGAGGCTCGCGGGGAGGGGCGGTGAGATGGAACAGCTATTTCGGCGCGGGGCCTTTTTCGGAGTCGGCCGCGGGACGCAGTTCGACGCTGGTGATCGCAGTCGGACTGTTCGGCCGGTCGTTTGCGCCGCGCGGGGCGTTCACGATCTTGTCGGCCACGTCCATCCCCTGCACGACCTCGCCGAAGACCGAGTACTGCTTGTCGAGGAAGCCGGAGTCGGCCACGACGATGAAGAACTGGGACGATGCGCTGTCCGGGCTCTGCGCGCGGGCCATCGAGACGATGCCGCGCTTGTGCGGAACCGCGCTGAACTCGGCCTTCAGGTTCTGTTCGGATCCGCCGGTGCCCCAGCTGGAGGGATCGCCGGCGATGGTGTTGGGGTCGCCGCCCTGGATCATGAAGCCGGGGATCACGCGATGGAACTTCGAGTTGTTGTAGAAGCCCTTCTCGGCGAGATCGATGAAGTTCTTCACGTGGTTGGGGGCGATGTCGGGGTAGAAGCGGATGTGGATGTCGCCGGACGTCGTGTGGAGCACGGCGACCTTGTCCTGGTAATGGCTCATCGGTTTATCCTCCTGAGGCGGCTGGGCGGTCTCGGTCGAGGTGGCGGGTGACGCTTCGGAGGCGGTCGTCGCCGTTGCCTCCGTGCTCGTCTCAGCGGCCGTCGCATCGGTCTTTTCAACGGTCGGTGCGCATGCCGCCACTGCGAGCATCAGAAATCCAATAAGTGCATGTTTCAAGCTCAACCCCCTTGCTCGGTCTAACAGGCGGCGAATCCTAGCAGAAGCCGCGGGCGCGGGGTGCAAGCCAGGCGGTGCGATGGCTGTCGGACTCGTGCCAGCTCTCGCGTCGAGAAACACGGCGTGGGAGGTCGCGGCTGCTTCACGGCGAGCGGCCGTGCCCCTACCGGCGCTTCGCGATGGCGATGCTGCCGTTCTCGGCGCGAAGTTCGACGCGCTCGCCGCCGCCGTTGAGCTTCCCGGTGGCGCGGATGCGGGTCTTGCCGCCGACCTGCTCGCGCGTGATCGTCAGTCCCGGAATGTCGCTCCGGATGGAGTGCGAAGGGTCGGTCGTGATGACGGTCGCGTCGACGTCTGCCTTGAACTGGGCGGGGAGCTGGAGGGTGACGTTCCCTTTGGCGGTCTTCGCGTCGATGGCCTCGCGCCGCGATTCGGGGTCGACCGTGATGACGATGTCGCCCGACCGGGCTTCCGCGACGACCGAGCCGGCGGCCTGGCGGACGATGATGTCGCCGCCGCCCGAGTAGAGCCGCACCGGGCCGCCGTTGTACATCAGGCGGATCGTGCCTCCCTCGGTCGTCAGGCTGCCGCCTTCGCGGGCGGCATCGACCGTGATGTCACCGGCGCGGGTGAGCGCCCGCAGGGTTCCGAAAATCTCGCCGAGACGGAGCGGGCCGCCGCCGGAGGTGACCTCGCACGCGCCGGTCACCGAGCCGATGTTCACC
>JBAQWH010000209.1:0-3781 GCA_049298815.1 Thermoanaerobaculia bacterium
GTCCTCAGCCCCTCCGGGGCATCGGCGGCTCAGGATGACACGAGAGAACGCGCCAGCCGCCTCGCCATCAGCGGCCCCTCGTAAATGAATCCCGTGTACACCTGCACGAGGTCTGCCCCCGCGGCGATCTTTTCTCTCGCATCTTCCGCCGTGAAGACACCGCCGACACCGATCAGCGGATAGCGCGGGCCGACGCGGCGGCGCACCGACGCGAGCACTGCGGTCGATTTGGTCCGGAGCGGCGCCCCCGAAAGGCCTCCCGCCTCCTGCATCCCGGCGAGCCGGTCGAGGGTCGTGTTCGTGCAGATCATCCCGTCGGCGAGCCGCACGCAGACCTCGCAGATTTCCGCGATCTGCGTCTCATCGAGATCCGGGGCGATCTTGATCAGGATCGGTCCGACGCGCACGCTGCGAACCGCGTGCAACAGCAGCTCGAGCTGTTCGGGACGCTGCAGATCCCGCAGGCCCGGTGTGTTGGGCGAGGAGAGATTGAGCACCGCCGCATCCGCGTGCGGCGCGACCCGCCGGTAGCACTGCGCGTAGGCCTCGGCGGCCTCTTCGAGTGGCACTTCGCGGTTCTTGCCGACGTTCACGAACAGCGGCGCCGCCTGCTCGCCCTTCTCCCGCAGCTGTCGGAGCCGGGTGGCAACCGCCTCCGCCCCGTCGTTGTTGAAGCCCATCCGGTTGATGAGCGCCCGGTGTTGCGGGTACCGGAACAGCCGCGGCTTCGGATTGCCGGCCTGCGGCCGCAGCGTCACGGTGCCGACCTCGACGAATCCGAAACCGAGCGCGGCGAGCATCGGGACGACGACCGCGTTCTTGTCGAACCCCGCCGCGATGCCGACCGGTGACGGGAACGTCAGGCCGAAGAGCTTTCGGGACGCGGCAGCCGGCGGTCCGCAGAAGCGCTCGATCGCGTGCCGGGCGATCCCGATCTGCTGGAGCGACTCCATCTGCGCGACCGTCCACTCGTGCGCAGCCTCGGCGTCGAGATGGAACAGGGCGCGCCTCAGCAGCTGGTAGATCATCGGAGCAGCGATTCGACCCGGCCGAGTGGCGAGAGCACTCCGGGGTCGAGTTCACTCGCGTGCTGCAGCAGCGGGAGCGCGCGGACGAGCTCCGGCCCGTGGTCCATGCCGGTGACCGCGATCCGCAGCGGCATGAACAGCGCCTTCCCCTTGAGGCCCGTGGTGGTCTTGAGTCGCTCGACCATCGCCTTGTAGCCGTCGGCATCGGTCGGCGTCCCGTTCGCGTTGAAGTCGTCGGCGAGCTTCGTGGCAAGCTCCCGGTCGACCTCCGCCGCGGTGTAGTTGCGGACGAACGCCAGCGCGTCGGCGAACTGCGTGAGGCGGGTGACGCTCGTCTTCACGACGTCGATCCCCTCCTCGAGCCAGGGAACGTCGAAGAACGGCCGGACGAGCGGCGCGAGCTCTGCCGCGCTCATCGCGTGGATGTACTGGCCGTTCAGCCACTCGAACTTCTGCGGGTCGAACACCGCCGGCGCCGCGTTGACGCGGTCGAGCGCGAAGTGCTGGATCGCGTACTCGCGGCTGAACACCTCCACTCCTTCGCTCGACGACCAGCCGAGGAGCGTGAGGTAGTTGAGCATCGCATCCGGAAGGTAGCCGTCCTCCGCGTACTGGGAGACCGACGTCGCACCGTGGCGTTTCGAGAGCTTGGTCCGGTCCTGCCCGAGGATCAGCGAGACGTGGGCGAACTGCGGGACGTCCCATCCCATCGCGCGGTAGATCAGGACCTGGCGGTGCGTGTTCGTCAGGTGCTCCTCCGCTCGGATCACGTGGGTGATCTCCATGTCGTGATCGTCGACGACGACCGAGAAGTTGTACGTCGCGTGACCGTCGGTGCGACGGACGATGAAGTCGCCGAGCGACTCCTTCCGCCAGGTCACCTGGCCGCGGATGTGGTCGTCGATCGTCACGTCTCCGTCGTCCGGAACGTGGAAGCGGATCGCATGCGGCGCGTCGTCGTTGCGGCGGTCCCTCCAGCAGGTGAGGTCGTAGTGTGGAGGCCGTCCTTCCTCTTCCGCCTTTTTCCGCTTCGCCTCGAGCGTCTCTTCGGAGCAGTAGCAGCGGTACGCGATTCCGCGGTCCACGAGCTCCTGCGCGATGCGCCCGTAGAGGTCGATGCGCTCGGACTGCCGATACGGCGCGTGCGGCCCGCCGACGTCCGGCCCTTCATCCCATCCGATCCCGAGCCACCGCAGGTCGCCGAGCACCATCTCCTCCGACTCGCGCGTCGATCGCGCCTGGTCGGTGTCTTCGACGCGGATGATGAACGTCCCGCCGTGGTGCTTCGCGAAGAGCCAGTGGAAGATCGCGGTGCGCGCACCGCCGACGTGCAGGTGACCGGTAGGAGAGGGAGCGAAACGGACGCGAACGGACATGCGCGCGGGAGTTTATCGAGTTTCCAGTGTCATCCTGAGCCGGCGGAGCGACGAAGGAGCGAAGCGCGGCGAAGGACCCTGCCCACGGGCGCAGGAGGGTTGTGCGCCCCCGCACCACCAGGACACGAATTCGGGGGTCGTTCGCCGTCCTCGGTCCCTCCGGTGCACGTTCGCTACAGCGGCGACACGGCCAGGCTCACCACCGCCATCGCGCAGATGCCTTCGGCGCGGCCGATGAAGCCGAGGTGGTCGGTGGTCGTCGCCTTGACGTTGACGCGTTCGCGTTCGAGGCCGAGCATCGCGGCCACGCTGTCGCGGATCGCGTCGCGGTGCGGTGCGAGCTTCGGCTTCTGCGCGATCACCGTCACGTCGACGTTGCGGAGGATCGCGGCGCGGCCTTCAACGAGCGCCATCGCCTCCCGCACGAAGATCTTCGAGTCGGCATTGCGCCAGCGCTCGTCCTCGGAGGGGAAGTACTGGCCGATGTCGCCGGCGCCGAGGGCGCCCAGGATCGCATCGACGAGGGCGTGGAGGACCGCATCGGCGTCGGAGTGGCCGGCGAGGCCGCCGCGCTCGGAGATCCGCACGCCCCCGAGAATCAGGGGGCGCTCGTCGTCGAATGGATGGACGTCGACCCCCTGCCCGACACGGACGTCGATCACTGCACGTCCTCCTCCGAGCCCTTCAGATAGGTCTCGGCGATGATCAGATCGAGCGGATGGGTGACCTTGAAGTTCGTCGGCTCACCCGCGACCGCCCGGACCTTGTAGCCGTAGCGCACCGCGAGCCCGGCCTCGTCGGTGCCGGTGATGCCGTCCGCCAGCGCCTTGTCCAGGATCTCGCGGAGGACGTTCATGCGAAACGCTTGAGGGGTCTGCGCAGCGCCGAGCGATGAACGGTCGAGCGTCAGCGACACGGTGTCCTGCTCGATCACGTGCACCGTGTCGGTCAGCGGGATGACCGGCAGCGACGCGCCGAACTCGGCGGCTGCGGCGATGACGCGGTGGAACAACTCGATGCTGAAGAGCGGCCGCGCTGCGTCGTGGATCGCCACGACGTCGGCCTCCTCGATCTCTGCGAGTCCGCGGATGACCGACTCCTGCCGGGTCTCGCCTCCCGCGACGAACTTGATCCGGTCCTCGGCCGACTGCCGGATGCTCGCAAGAAGGATCTCGGCGACCGGAACGACGACGCGGCTGACACTGTCGTCCAGAAGGAAGCGCTCGACGACGTGCTGGAGGATCGGCTTGCCGAGCAGCGGCTGGAACTGCTTGGGCAGCCCTCCGCCGAAACGGGATCCGGTGCCGGCTGCGGGAACGATGACGGCGATGTTCATAACGAAGCAGTCCTGCGGCGGACGGCGGCGTGGCGTCACGC
>JBAQWH010000210.1:0-4825 GCA_049298815.1 Thermoanaerobaculia bacterium
CGGTGAGCGTCTCGCGCGGCTCGTGTGCCACGCTCTCCGTTGGAATGACCGCCGCCGAGGTGAAGTCGCGCATGGGCGAGCCGGACGAAGCGCGGCCGAACGAAGAGACGCGCGGCCCGGGGGCGACGACGCTCATCTACCGCGACTCGCGCTGCGCCGTCCATCTCTTCGACAGCCGCGTCGACTTGATCGAGTAGCGGCCGCTCCCAGCCCGGCCCGGCGTAGATGACCTGGCGCGAGGAGACCTTCGTGCGGTCGCCCGCCGCTAGCTCTGCGTTGGGTGCCCTCGTGATCGACGGCGATTAACCGGCGGCATGCCTTTCACCCGAAGATCGCAGAAGACGATGGCATAAACTCGGGCTCGTGACGCCGCTGCTCTTCGTGCTGGTGGTTGCGCTGATCTCGTGGGTCGCAGGGCTGCTCGGCGCGCTCCTCGGACTCGGCGGCGGACTGATCGTCGTTCCGGCGCTGACGCTCCTTCTCGGGATCGACATCAGGCTTGCCATCGGAGCCTCGATCATCTCCGTGATCGCCACGTCGAGCGGCGCGGCCGCAGCGTATGTGCGCGACCGGATCGCCAACCTCCGACTCGCGATGTTCCTCGAGCTCGGAACGACGACCGGGGCGATCACGGGTGCCTGGGTCGCCGGCTTCCTCCACCCTCGCTGGCTGTTCGTGCTCTTCGGCGCGATCCTCGGCTATTCGGCGTTCGCCATGATGCGAGGGCGCGTGCGGACGGCTGCCGTTCACCACGACGCGACGCGTCTCGCGAGGCGGCTGCGGTTGCACAGCTCGTATTTCGACGATGCGCGACGAGCCGAGGTCGCATACGAACCCGCGCGCCCATTGCTGGGTCTCGTCCTCATGTATGCGGCGGGAATCGTGAGCGGTCTGCTCGGCATCGGCTCCGGCGCGTTGAAGGTCCCGGCGATGGACCTCGCGATGGAGCTGCCGATCAAGGTGTCGACGGCCACGAGCAACTTCATGATCGGCGTGACCGCCGCCGCGAGTGCAGGCCTCTACTTCGCGCGCGGGCAGATCGATCCGTTCGTCGCGGCGCCCGTCGCCATCGGCGTGCTTCTCGGGGCATTCACCGGCTCGAAGCTGCTGTCGCGCGTGAGCAGCCGTGCCCTGCGCCTCACCTTCGTCGCGGTGTTGCTTGCCGTGTCGGTTCAGATGCTCGTGCGAGGAGTCAGGGGATGAGCGACGCGCCTCAGCACGAGCCGCCGTGGGTAGATTCGGCGATCTCTCGTCTGCTCCGCACCGGCGTGATCGTCAGCATGGTCGTGGTCTTCACCGGTCTGGTCGTGAGCTTCGTGCGTCACCCGCAGTACGTCGGTTCGGCGGGCGAGCTCGGTCGGCTGACGGACTCGCACGCCGTCTATCCGCACAGCCTTGCTGAGGTCGCAGGGCTCATTCGCGACGGGAGGGGCCAGGGGATCGTGATGCTCGGCCTCCTGCTGCTGGTGGCCACGCCGGTTGCGCGAGTGGCGTTCTCGATCGTCGCGTTCGCCGTCGAGCGCGACCGGCTCTACGTGGCGATTACCACCGCCGTCCTCGTACTGCTCCTCCTCTCATTCGCGATCGGTGCTGCAGGATGAGCACGGCTCCGGCGTCACATCGGTGGGGCACCCCCGATGAGCGCCGGTGGTCGCCGGACTCCCGAATGAACGCGCGGGCTTTTGCGTTCCCCCGCGCGAATGGCAAAGATCAGGATCATCGGAGCCGGGCTCGCCGGGACCGAATGCGCTCTCGGGCTCGCCCGCCGCGGTCACAAAGTTCAGCTACACGAGATGCGGCCGGTCCGGATGACCCCCGCGCACCAGACGTCGAACCTCGGCGAGCTGGTCTGCTCGAACTCGTTCCGCTCGAACTCGAAGACCAACGCCGTCGGGCTGCTCAAGCACGAGATGGCGCTGCTCGGCTCGTTCGCGATCCTGTGCGGCGAGGTGACTCGGGTCCCCGCGGGTGACGCATTTGCCGTCGACCGCGAGCGGTTCGCTGCCGAGGTCACGCGCGCGATCGAGTCCGAGCCGAACATCGATCTCCGCCGCGAAGAGGTCACCACGCTCGATCGCGGCGATGCCGACTTCCTCGTCGTGGCCACCGGGCCGCTGACAAGCGATCCGCTGTTCGACGCGATCAGCAAGCTCCTCGGGCGCGACGGCCTGTACTTCTACGACGCGATCGCGCCGATCGTCACCGCCGACTCGCTCGACCTAGCGAAGCTCTACTGGAAATCGCGGTACGGCAAGGGGAGCGCGACCGACTACCTCAATGCGCCGATGACGCGTGAGGAGTACGAGGCGTTCGTCGCGGCATTGCTCTCGGCCGAGCTCTTCCAGGCGCACGACTTCGAGAAGGCCGTGCACTTCGAAGGTTGCCTGCCGGTCGAGGAGATCGCGAGCCGCGGCATCGACACGCTGCGGTTCGGTCCGATGAAACCGGTCGGCCTCGAGCACCCGGAGACCGGCGAGCGCCCCCACGCCGTGATCCAGCTGCGCAAGGAGGACCTCTCCGACGAGCACTTCAACCTCGTCGGCTTCCAGACGAAGATGAAGGTCGCCGAACAGAAGCGGGTCATCGCCATGATCCCCGGCCTCGAGAACGCGGTGTTCGCGCGCTTCGGCTCGATGCACCGCAACACCTTCGTCAACGGGCCGAAGCACCTGACCTCGACGTTCCGGACGCAGAAGGACGAGCGGATCTTCTTCGCCGGCCAGATCACCGGCGTCGAGGGCTACATCGAATCGGCCGCCGTCGGCCTGCTCGTCGCGCGCTACATCGACGAGATCGACCGCACCGGCGCGGCGCATCCGCTCCCCTACCACACCGCCCTCGGCGGCCTCGGGCGCCACGTCGCCGAGTCGTCACCCGATCGCTACCAGCCCTCGAACATCACCTGGGCGCTGATCGAGGACGTGATCGGCCGCGCGAAGAAGATCGAGAAGCGCGAGCGCCAGGCGGCCGCCGCGATCCGGACGATCGAGCAGCTGGCGTAGACCAGGCTGTCATCCTGAGCCGGCGTAGCGCGGCGAAGGACCCCCCGCGTCTAGGCGGAGGGGGAAGACGGGCGGCGCGTGCGGCTTTCGCCACCCATTCCCGTATGGAAGCGGGGGGTCCTTCGCCGTCCTCAGCCCCTCCGGGGCATCGGCGTCTCAGGATGACACTCGCAAAGTCCGCCGCTACCTCGCGAACCTCACGCCCACGATGAACCGTCGGCTCGGCGACGGGAAGCCGCGCACTTCCTCGTACTCCGCTCCTCCCGCGTTCTCGACTTTCAGGTACGGAGTGAAGCGACCGCCGGTGTGCTGCACGTTGAGGTCGACCGTCGTGAACGCCTCGCCTCCGACTCTCGCGTACGGGTAAACCGGCAGGACGTCGGTGCGGTCGCCGGTGTGCATCACGACGAGGTTCGTCTGGATGCTGCCGGCGGTGTGGCTGACGAACAACGAGCCCGAATGCCGCGGCCGGCGCAGCAACTCGCGTCCGGTCCCGCCCTCCTCGGTATCGGTCAGGGTGTACGACCCCCCTGCGCGTAGCGCGCTGCCGAGCGACCGCTCGATCGAGAGCTCGAGCCCTCGCGCCGTGGCGTCTCCGACATTCGCGAACCTCTGCGTCAGGAGGTCGTAGACGATGAGGTCCTCGTACTCGCTGCTGAAGAGCGTCGCCGAGAACTGCCCGGCTGCGGTCGCACGGTCGAAGCCGGCCTCGATGCTGCGGCTGCGCTCCGGCTCCAGCGTCTCGTTGCCCGACCAGGGGAAGTAGAGCTCGCCGACCGACGGAGCACGGAACGCGTCGCCGATGCCCGCGCGCCACTTCGTCCCTCCCCGCACGATCGCGACCGCGAGCCGCGGCGAGAGCTGCGAACCGAAGGTCGCGTAGTCGTCGAAGCGCGCTCCCGCCGAGATCTCCAGCTGCGTCTCGTTCGAGATCGCGATCGACGACCGGTCCTCGACGAAGAGCGACGTCTCGCTGCGCCCTCGATCCTCGAGGTTCGGACCGAAGCTCGTGACGTCGTCGACGGACGCTCGCTCGTACTCCGCTCCGGCGACGAGGGTCCCCGGGCCGGCCACCGCGCGCGCGGTGACACGTGCCCGGCGCGACGTCGATTCCGTGAGCGAGCTGACCATGCCCCACGGGTCCTGCGGATCTTCGAAGGCATCTCTGCGCCGGCTCTCCGACAGCAGCACCTCGTACGAGAACCTCCGGAACGTCTGCTCGAACGGCAGCGCGAGCTGCGTCTCCGTGCCGTCCTGGCGGCGCTCGGGGCTCGGCACCAGAGCATCGCCCGCCGCGTTCGTGTTCACCGGGATGCCGAGGCCGTAGGTCGTGTGGCGCGCCAGCAGCGCGGCGACGATCGAAGGCGAGGCGTTCCAGCCGAGGCGGAGGTTCGCGCTCTGCTGGGCGAAGTCGTCGTTCGCGGCGAAGCCGTCATCGCGGCGCACTTCGTACATGAGCGTCCCGTCGAGCGAGTCGTTGCCCAGCGTGGCGTTCGCGGTCGCGTTCATCAGGCCGTTGCCGCCGCGCTCGAGCCCGGCTCCCACGCCCTCCCGGCGACTGGTCAATATATTCACTACTCCCGCCATCGCGTCGGAGCCGTAGAGCGCGGAGTAGGGGCCGCGGACCACCTCGACCTGCTCCACTCCCGCGGTCGAGAAGCGGCCCCAGTCGTAGCCGGCGAAGTAGGGGTTCGTCAGCTCGATGCCGTTCCACAGCACGAGCGTGTGCGTCGAGTTCGAGCCACGGGTGAACAGCGACGTCGCGCGGCCTGCGGAACCGCTCCGGCTGAGCGTCAGGCCGGGGACCTCACGCAGGACGTCGG
>JBAQWH010000211.1:0-6187 GCA_049298815.1 Thermoanaerobaculia bacterium
GTCGGAATGTGCCCGATCCGCCGGCCGGTGACGATGTAGCGCAGCAGGACCCACGACAGCCCCGACGTGAAGAGGAGCGCGTGGTACGGATGCTCCCCGCGCGCGAACACCTCGCGCACCCAGCTCCGGGTCGTGGCGGCGAGCAGCACCCGCGGCGCCATCCACGCGAGCGCGAGCGGCAGGATCACGATCCATCCCGCCTTGTTCGTGGTCAGGTAGAAGAAGGGAGAGAGAAGGAAGGGGACGGTGAAGAGGAGGACCGCGAGCAGCCCCTTCGCGTCGTGCGACTCACGCCGCCAGACGAACGATCGGCGGTGCCGTTCCGCCGCGCGGCCGATGACCCGCTGGAGCCAGATCGTCAGCGGCGGGACCAGCAGGAAGAAGAGCGCCGCCTGCACGTAGTCGCGGAGTTTCGAGTAGCGCTCGATCGGGACGATCCCGATCCCCGCCGGCTCGGTCGGAGGCAGCCACCCGAGGGTCAGCGTGACCGTGAAGAAGATCCCGGCCGCAAAGCTGAACGCAGCGATCCAGACGAATGCCGCGGCGATGCGGTCGTAAAGAGATGGGCCTGGTCGCACGGGGGCGGAGTGTATCGGAAAGGGCTGGGCTCCACCGGCGCAGAGAACGGCTCACCACAGAGGCACAGAGGACACAGAGGAGCCCAGAGGACGTCTTCGCCCCCTCTGTGTACCTCTGTGTCCTCTGTGCCTCTGTGGTGAGCTAGAGGGAGGGTACCGCGCTCTTTCCCACCGCCGCGACCACCGCGTCGTGGAGCGCGCCGATCGTCGCGTTTTCGGCGACGACGTCCGGCTCCTTGCCGTACTTCACGATCGACGAGGTAGTCGTCGGGCCGATGCTGGCGATCGTAGCGTGGGCGAGGACGCGCTTCCGTTCGTCCTCGGTCAGCTTCGCGAAGAAATGGTCCACGGTCGATCCGCTGGTGAACGTGACCACGTCGATCGCGTCGTTGGCGATCAGCTCGCGCAGCTCGTCGAGGTCGTAGTCGGCCGCCTTCGTCTCGTAGGCGATCGCGAGGTCGACGCTGCCGCCGCGGCGGCGCAGCTCGTCGATCAGCTCATCACGGCCTTCGGCGGCTCGGACGACCAGCGTCCGGACCCCCTTCTGGTCGTCGGCGAAGTGCGGGAGGAGCGCGGTCGAGAGGAACTTCTCCGGCACGAGGTCGGGATTGATTCCGTTCAGCCGGAGCTCGGCGGCCGTCGACTCGCCGACGCACGCGACCTTCGCGCCACCCAGCGAGCGCGCGTCGCGCCCCTTGAGCGCGAGCCGCTCGAAGTACGACTTCACGCCGTTCGACGAGGTGAAGACCAGCCAGTCGTACGTCTGATCGAGGGCCTGGTCCAGCGAGTCCCACGACGCCGGCGGCGCGATCTCGATCGTCGGGAACTGGAGCACCTGGGCTCCCGACTCCTCGAGCATCTTCTTGAGATCGGAGGCCTGCTCGCGGGCCCGCGTGACGACCACGCGCTTGCCAAACAGAGGCCTGGTCTCGAACCAGCCGATCACGTCGTGCAGCTTCACGACGTCGCCGACGACGATGATCGCGGGAGTCGGGAGATTCGCGGCTGCCACGCACGCTTCGATCGTCGTCAGCGTGCCGGTGACCGTCCGCTGCTCGAAGCGGGTCGCGTTCGAGATCACCGCAACCGCGCGGGTCGCCGGCATGCCGTGCTCGATCAGCTTCTGCGAGATCACCGGGAGGTTGGCGAAGCCCATCATGAAGACGATGGTTCCGTCGAGTTGTGCGAGCGCCTGCCACTTGATGCCGGTGGACGAATCTGCCTCGTGTCCGGTGACGAGCGTGACCGAGGTCGCGTACGAGCGGTGGGTCACCGGGATGCCGGCGTAGGCCGGGCCTGCGATCGACGACGAGATGCCGGGGACGATTTCGACCGGGACGCCGGCGGCGCGAAGCTCCTCGGCTTCTTCCCCGCCGCGGCCGAAGACGAACGGGTCGCCGCCCTTGAGGCGGACGACGCGCTTCCCCTTCTTCGCCTCGTCGACGAGGAGCTGGTTGATCTGGTCCTGGGGCAGGGTGTGGGCGCTCGAGCGTTTGCCGACGTAGACGATCTCGGTGCTCTTCGGGATCTTGGCGGCGATGTCGCGCGACACGAGGGCGTCGAGCGCGACGAGGTCGGCGGTCGCGAGAAGCTCCGCGGCGCGCAGGGTCAGCAATCCCGCGTCGCCGGGTCCGGCGCCGACGAGGTAGACGATTCCGCTCTTCAGTTTTTCCTGGACAGGCAAAGAAGCTCCTCGGCGCCCTGTGCGACGAGATCGTCGTGGACGGCGTTCATGAGTTCGTCGGCATTGCTGCCGCTGCGGCGCGCGCGGATCATGCGCGTGCCTTCGTAGTCGGAGAGGAAGGCACGCACCGTGATCTCGCCCTCGTTCGAGGTTGCGTGGACCGCGATCGCGGAGTAGCAGTCGAGCTGCTCGCCGAACTTCTGGAGGACGCCACGCTCGGTCAGCGCCGCGTTCGCGCTCGGCTGATGGGTGATCCGGGCCGCCACCTTCTGCGCCCACTGGTCCTCGCGCAGGCACTCGATACCGACGATCCCCTGCCCGGCGGCGGGAAGCATCTCGTCGACGGAGAAGAGGCTCGTGATCTCGGCCTCGCGGCCGAGTCGCGTGAGACCGGCATTGGCGAGGATCACGCCCGCGTAGAGCCCCTCGCGCGCTTTGTTGATGCGCGTATCGACGTTGCCGCGGATGTCTTCCACGACGAGGTGCGGATAGAGGTTCGCCAGCTGTGCGCGCCGGCGCGGGGCGCTGGTGCCGACGACCGTCCCCTTCGGCAGCCGCGCGATCGTCAGGTGCTCGGGATGGACCCACGCGTCACGCGGGTCGGCGCGCTCGAGGAACCCGGCGAGCACGAAGTGGTCGGGGATGATCGACGGGACGTCCTTGAGGCTGTGGACGGCGATGTCGACTTCGCGCTTTTCGAGCGCGTCCTCGAGCTCCTTGATGAAGAGCCCCTTGCCGCCGATCGTCGCGAGCGAGACGTCCTGACGTTTGTCGCCCGTCGTCCTGACGGTGATGATCTCCGGCTCGAAGCCCGCGGCGGTGAGCCGCCGCGCGGTTTCGTTGGCTTGCCAGAGCGCGAGATGACTCCCGCGCGTTCCAATGCGGACCTTCTTGTTCATTGACTGAGTCCAAAGATCTTCCGGATTGTGCGCCGGACCGTGTCGCGTTCCTGCGGCTCTTCCGATGCGTCGCGGAGCTGCAGGATCGGGTAGTGGAGGATCTTGTTGACCATCTGGGTCGAGAACATCTCGACGGCCGCGCGCTGCTCGGTCGTGATCGGACCGAGCTTGCGGAGGACCTTCTCGAGCTCCGCGCTGCGGATCGTCTCGAGCCGCTGCTGCAGCTCGACGATCGTCGGGACCGCGTCCTGCGCGACGAGCCGCTTGCGGAAGGTCTCGACTTCACGGATGACGATCTGCTCCGCGTCGCCGGCCTTCTGCTGCCGCAGCTCGAGGTTCGAGTCGGCGACCTGCTGCAGGTCGTCGACGTTGTAGAGGTACGCCCCTTCGATCTCGCCCACGACCGGGTTGATGTTGCGCGGGACCGAGAGGTCGATGAGGAAGAGGTTGCGCATCCTGCGCGACTCGAGGGCCCGCGTCACCTGCCACGGCTCGATGACGTAGTGCGGTGCGGCGGTCGACGCGATCACGATGTCGCACGTCGCCAGATGCTCGTCGACCCGGTCGAACTGCACGGCCGCACCCTCGAAGCGCTCCGCCAGCTCGACCGCCTTCTGGTGCGAACGATTCGCGACGAACACCTGCTTCACGTCCTGCGAGTGCAGATGCTCGGCCGTCAGCTCTCCCATGTCACCCGCCCCGAGGAGGAGGACCTGGAGCCCCGTGAGGTCGCCGAAGATCTTCTTCGCGAGCTCGACGGCCGCGAACGGCACCGAGACCGCGTGCTCGCCGATGCCGGTGTCGGTGCGGACCTTCTTCGAGACCCGCATCGTCTGCTCGAAGAGCTGCTGGAGGAGCGAGTCGAGGGTGCCGAGATCCTGCGCCGCGAGGAACGCCTTGCGGACCTGGCCGCCGATCTGCGGCTCGCCGAGAATCATCGAGTCGAGGCCGGAGGCAACGCGGAAGAGGTGCTTCACCACGTCGCCGTGACGGAGGATGTAGAGGTGCTTTTCGAGCTCGCTGCGCGTCGTCTTTGCCTGCTCGGCGAGCCAGAGCACGATGTTCTCGATCACGTCTTCGTCCCGCGTGGAGACGATCGCCTCGACCCGGTTGCAGGTCGAGAGCACGGCGGCACCGTCGACGCCTTCGATCGAGCGGAGCCCGCTCGTCGTCTCTGGCAGCTTCGGCTCGGGAACGCTCAGCCGCTCGCGGACGTCGACGGGGGCGGTTCGGTGGTTGAGGCCTACGAGGATCAGTGGCATGGCGTCCTCACCCGCGGATCCCGAGAATCGCGATGACCGTCGCTGCGAACGCGCAGACCGACAGCACCACGACCCGCTTCTGTCTGTAGGAACCGCTGATGTACGACTGCAGAAGAGCCCCGAACAGCACCCACGCCGTCACGGCGCCGATCTGCTTGACCTGAAGGTCGATCAGTCCTGCCGTCGTCTTGTACGACCAGATCACGCCGGCGATCAGGCCGAGGGTGTAGATGCTGAACCCGACCGTGAGCGCCCGGTAGCTGACGAACTTGCAGACGTTGAGGTTCGGAATCCACTCCCAGAGCGGCCCGCGGGTCTTTCTCTTCAGCGCCCGGTCCTGCAGGAACGCGAGGAGCGTGAAGGCGACCCCGATGAAAAGTCCCGCCACGCCGACCGTCGTCAGGAGCAGATGCCCCGTGAAGAGGTTGGAGCGGAGACTCGGATCGAGCGGCGCGAAGTTCTCGCCGGCGATCGCCGAGATCGTCAGCAACAGCAACACCGCCGGATAGACGAAGAACGACGCGGCGTACACCCGGTACCTCAGCCAGAGGACGATCTCGACGGCGAGCAGCGTCCACCCGACGAACGAGGCCACCTCGGCCATGTTCGTCAGCGGCGGATGGCCGGTCGCCGCACAGATCGTCCCGATCCAGTATGTGTGCGACGCGAACCCGCCGATCATCAGGCCGAGCCCCAGCTTCTGAAGCCGTTTGCTCGACACGAAAAGCGACAGGAGCGCCGTCACCGTGCCGACGGCGTAGAAGGCGAGTGCAGCGTAGAGGGTGAGGTTCGGATCGATGCTCATGAACGCGTGAAGCTCTTGGAGAACACGATCTTGTCGTGCTCCATTCGATAAAAATCCTTGATCCGGGAGATTTCCCGGTAACCGGCCGCCTCGTAGAAGCGGACCGTGCGGGCGTACGTGGTCTTCGAGGAGGTCTCGATCAGCAGCATCCGGCCTTCGCGACGGCGCACTTCATTCTCGACGAACTGCAGCAGCTGCCGTCCGAACTGCTTCCCCTGCTGCGCCGGATCGACCGCGATCCAGTAGAGGTCGTAGACGTCGTCCGTGAAGGGCGTCCGCCCGTACGTTGCGTAACCCTGAACGTCCCGGGTAGGCCCGCTCGCCGGCGCATCGAGCACGAACGTCAGGTACTCCCCCTCGTTGCGGTGGTCCAGAGACGAGTCGACGAGCTCCATGGCCCAGGCCCTCTGCTGAGGCGAGAAGAGCTCGCACCCCTCGAGGATCTCGGCGATGCGGGCGCGGTCGCGCGGCTCTGCGATGCGAACCTTCATGATTCGTTCAGAGGTGGGACTGCTCCCGCAGAGCGGTGCAGTCCGAGCCGGGAGTTGGGCAAATCGGGGCATCAGACGCGCGAGGGAAGCGTAGCCGCCGGGGAAAGGCGAACCAGCGCCTGGAGTCACAAGAGGTTGTGCGATTCATCACAGTGAAACGAAATGTTACAGGAAGGGGTGGCACGGGCCGCCACCCCTCACTCGCGCCTCGACGGCGATCCTCTGTGCCCCCTCTGAGACCTCTGTGTCTCTGTGGTAAACGGGAACGTGGATTCACCACAGAGGCACAGAGGACACCGAGGGGCACAGAGACCGGGCGAGATGTCGCGATTCGCCGTCAGGAGCCTTTCTTCCCATACTTCGCAAACAGGTGCACCGCGTCCTCCGGCACCCAGGCGGTCACGGCGACCCCGGCGTCGTGCCGCCGCTCCTCGTGGATCTCGGCGAGCTCGTGGAGCTGGGCCAGCG
>JBAQWH010000212.1:0-8374 GCA_049298815.1 Thermoanaerobaculia bacterium
GGCCCGCCGTCCCCATACCGTCCAGCGGTCCTCCGCCATTGCTGCGCGGCCGATGAGAGCCGCGACGGGTGGGATCGCGGTGATCATGTAGACGTCGAGCTTCGACGACAGGAGCGTGTACGGAACGACGACCGCGAGCAGCCAGCTCGTGTAGAACCCGGCTTCGCGGTCACGGCGTTTCCACGCCGCGACCAGCGCGACGACGAGGAGCAGGAACCAGGGCGCGAGCGTCGCCGGCGCGCGCATGACGTAGAACCACGGCGGCGACTTGTGAACCCAGGCGCCGACCGCCCGGCCGACCGTCTGCTTGAAAAAGATCTCGCGCCAGTACGACTCGCCACCGATCGCGATCGCCGGGACGAGCCACAGCAGCGGCACGACGAGCAGCGCAGCCAGCGGGAGCAGGTAGTTGCCACGCGGGAACCGACGGCGGCGAAGGCATTCGAAGAGGAAGAGGGCGAGCGCGATCACCGGCGCCATCGGCCCCTTCACGAGCGCTGCGACCGCCACCGCCACGGCCGCCCACGTCAGCTTCCGAAAATCATCTCGGTCGAAGAAGTCGCGGATCAGCCACGCAGCCAGGACCAGCAGCGCGGTGAACGCAACGTCCATCCGCGCCGTCTGCGCCGAGCCCCACATCAGCAGCGACGTCCCGCAGGCGAACGCGGCGACCGGCCCCGCCATCCGCCACATCAACCAGAGCAGCAGGCCGAACGCCGCGAGCGACGGGATCACGAACGGCCAGATCGAGTAGACCCCGAACGGGTAGGTCAGCGCGTCGATCAGCCAGAAGTGCACGGGCGGCTTGTGCGTGAACGGCGAGCCCTCGAGGGTCGGGAGGAGAAACGACCCCGCGCGCATCTCCCTCACGACCTGGCTGTACTTCGTCTCGTCGCCGACGTACAGCTCGCGCTGCAGCGGCGAGAGGAGAACCGTCAGGATGACGACGGCGAGTGCGATCGAGGCGGCGCGGCGGGACATGGCGCGGCATTGTAGCCAGACGTGCGCGAGTGGGCGGAGGCGAGTGTCATCGTGGGCCCGCGGAGCGAGATCTCGAGTGTCATCCTGAGCCGGCGGAGCACGGCGAAGGACCCCCTGCAACGGGACGGGCGGGTTGAGGGGGAAACGGCCGCAGCGTGCGGCCCCCATCACCCGACCCGCAAAAAGGCGGAGGGTCCTTCGCCGCGCTTCGCTCCTTCGTCGCTTCGCCGGCTCAGGATGACATGCTTGGGCTGGCATACCGCCCGGAAACGGAAGAAATGCCTCGCAGAATCAGTGGCTTAGCTCGCCTCGTTCGGGCTGGATTCTGGCAGGCCCGATGCTAGAATCTGCTTCGCCGATTGGTACTTCGAAGGAGGATGTCGATGAATCGTGCCGCTGAGATTCAACAGATTCTCGCCGATGCAGATCCCGAATTCCGTCAGTGGGCTGAAGAGCACAAACAGTGCGAGAGCCGATTGACGGAGCTCACAACCAAGAGCGAGATCTCGAGCGACGAAGAGCTCGAAGAGAAGACGTTGAAAAAGCGGAAGCTCCACCTCAAGGACCAGATGGCTGCCAAGATCCGTTCGTACGAATCGAGTGTCGGCGCCTGATCCCACCCACCACCTGAGACCAGCAAAAGGGGGTTCCGCTCGGAACCCCCTTTTGCATTAAGATCGCCCCCCGGAGAATCCTGACATTGCCGCGGTTCCGTTTCGCCCCTGAGGGTTGGGTCGTCATCATTCCGGTCGTCATCCTGGCGGCCCTGGCGCTGCTCACGCAGTGGTACATCGCCGCGATCGTTCTCTCGGCAATCGCCCTGTTCCTCCTGAACTTCTTCCGCGACCCGCATCGTGCGGGCTCGGAGCGCCACGTCGACGTGATCTCCCCGGCCGACGGCACCGTGGTCCTGATCAAGGACGTGCCGGACGGCGAGATCTGGCCCGGCCTGACCCGCCAGGTCAGCATCTTCATGTCGGTCTTCGACGTCCACGTGAACCGGGCGCCGATCACCGGAAAGATCGTCCACTACCGCTACATGCCGGGCAGGAAGATCGCCGCGATGTCGCACAAGTCGTCGGCGGAGAACGAGCAGAATCTGACCGTGATGACGGACGCCCGCGGCGCGACGCTCGCCTTCAAGCAGATCGCCGGTCTGCTCGCCCGCCGCATCGTCTTCGACAAGCAGGAAGGCGACGAGGTGAAGCGCGGTGACCGCATCGGCATGATCAAGTTCGGGTCGCGCGTCGACATCTTCTTCCCGCCGACGGCGACCATCACGGTGAAGGTCGGCGACAAGGTGAAGGTGGCCCTCAGCGTGATCGCGGAGATTCCGGAGTAATCACGGCGTGGAACCGAAACCAGCACCACGCGGACTCCGGCGGGGCATTTACGTCGTCCCGACGACGCTCACCGTCCTGAACCTGTTCTTCGGGTTCCGCTGCATCATCTATTCGACGCGCGCCATGGAAGAGATGGCGGTCGGCAACACGGACGGCGCACTCCGCGCGTTCGAGATCGCCTGCTTCTCGATCCTCATCGCCGCCGTCTTCGACACGTTCGACGGTCTCGTCGCGAGGCAGCTCGGGGCGACGAGCGAGTTCGGCAAGGAGTACGACTCGCTCGCCGATGTCGTCACGTTCGGCGCTGCCCCCGCCGTCCTCGTCTACGCGTGGGGACTCCACACGTTCGAGAAGCTGGGCGGAGGGATCGCGTTCCTCTTCCTCGCCGCCGTCTCTCTCCGTCTCGCACGCTTCAACATCCAGACTGCGAAGGTCGACTACCGCTACTTCGTCGGCCTTCCGAGTCCGGCCGGGGCGATGGTCCTCGCATCGATGATCTATTTCGCGCCGGCTCCGGTGTCTGATCCGCGCTTCGCCACCATCGTGATGATCGTGACGATCGCCGCGGCCTTCGCGATGGTCTCGCCGGTCCGCTACCGCAGCCAGAAAGGGATGGCCCTGCAGAAGGAGCGGTCCCTGATGTACTTCGTGGTGCTGGCGCTGATCCTCGGAATCGCCTTCCGCTGGCCGCGCGAGTTCTGGTTCGTCGGCGCGATCGCCTACCTGATCTCCGGCCCGACCGCGAAACTGTGGTCGATCGCATTTCCGCGGAAGAGCCTGCCGCCCGCCGAAGTCCCGCCGGCTGCGTGACGCGCGGCCGGTCGTGATAAAAGCCGCGTCGCGAGAGTCGACCGGCTCGCGCTCACCAACGACGGGAACCACCCCAATGAAATCGAAGAACGGCCCACGCCTCGGCATCGTCAACCCGACCACACTCGTCGGCGAAGAGATCAAGTCCATCCTGAGGGAGCGCTCGTTCCCCTACGAGAAGGTCACCCTGCTCGACTCCACAGGCACCGCCGAGGGCGTCCTCACCGAGATCGGTGACGAGCCGGCCATCGTCGCGGGCGCCACCGCGTCCGCTCTCGAAGAGCTCGACCTCGTCTTCTTCTGCGGCCCCGCCCGGAGCGCCGAGCAGTGGATCGCGATGCGCGACGAAGCCAGGTTCATCGCGATCGACCTCTCCCAGCCGAGCGCCGCGGCCGAAGGGAAGCTCGTCATCGCAGGGATGAACCTCGACGAGATCGTCACGACCGACGACATGCTCGTGTCGCCGCACCCGATCGCCCTGCCTCTCACCGTCATCCTCCACCAGCTCGGCACGGTCGCCGCGATCGACAGCTGCACGGCGACGGTCATCCAGCCGGCCTCCGAGTTCGACCAGGAGGGAGTGGAGGAGCTCGCGCAGCAGACGGTCGGCTTCCTGAGCGTCAAGACGGTCCCGAAGAAGGTCTTCGACAGGCAGCTCGCGTTCAACCTCTACCCGGCCCTCGAACGGCGCGAGGAGTTCATCGTCTCGCAGATCCGAGGGCTGACCGGCCTCCGCGCAGAGCTCGCGCTCTTCATCACACAGGGGACGATCTTCCACGGCCACACCTTCTCGCTGTTCGTGAAGACGCGCGACGCGGTCGACGTCGATCGGCTGACCGCCGCCCTCAAGGCCAACCCGATCATTTCGTTCGCAGAGGGCGACCAGAAGTACGGCACGATCGACGCAGCCGGCCGCGACGAGATCCTGGTCGCCGAGGTCCGGCAGGACGCCGCCGTCCCTAACGGCTACTGGATCTGGGCCGCCTGCGACAACCTCCGGCGCAGCTCCGCGCTCAACGCCGTGCTCGTCGCCGAGAAGGTCCTGTTCGGCCTGACTCCGCCAAACTGACTTCCGCGATCGCGGTCCGACTCTTACACTCTACGAAGGAGCCATCGAGATGCAGGATTACTTCGAACCGAAGGTCGGCGACGTCGCTCCCGACTTCCGCCTGCCGTCGACGCGCGGCAAAGAGATCACCCTCAAGCAGTTCAAGGGGAAGGACGTCATCCTCTACTTCTACCCGAAGGACGACACCCCGGGCTGCACCGCGGAGGCCTGTTCCTTCCGCGACCACGAGGCCGACCTGACCCGCGAGCACGCGGTCGTCCTCGGCATCTCGACCGACTCGATCGAGAGCCACGACAAGTTCACCGGCAAGCACCACCTGAACTTCCCGCTGCTCTCCGACCAGACCGCCGACGTCGCGAAGATGTACGGCGCCTGGAAGGAGAAGAACCTTTACGGCCGGAAGACCTGGGGCGTCGCACGGATCACCTACTGGATCGGCGCCGACGGCCGCGTGAAGAAGGTCTACAAGAAGGTCGACACCGCCCGTCACGCCGAGGACATCCTCGCGGACCTGCAGTCCTCGAGGAAGTAGGGGAAGCCGAAGTGTGAAGTGTGTAGTGTGAAAAAAGGCGAGAGCGTCTCGTGTCATCCTGAGTCGCCGATGCCCCGGAGGGGCTGAGGACGGCGAAGGATCCCGAGGCCACGTGCCGGATGGCATGCCGCTCCGCCGCACTCCCCGCCTGTGGGCGGGGGGTCCTTCGCCGCGCTTCGCTCCTTCGTCGCTCCGCCGGCTCAGGATGACAGGAGTGGGGCGGCCTCCCCTTTCACTCTTCACACTTCACTCTTCACACTTCTTCTGCCCCCTCCGCATGACGCACTGTCGTGATTCGTAGACGGTTGGTCGGATCGGCAGCTCGGCGGCCTGTCGCGGAATTGGGCGAATTTCCCACGATTTCGGCCGTTTTGGTCGCTCGAAGCGGACCGAAGCGGCGGCACCTCCCCTGCAACCTGGGAGCGATGCAGTCGATCGAGGACGCCGACGCCCCGAGCCTCACATCGACCGAAAGGACCATCCCGTGAGAGCCAACCGATTCGCCGTCATCGCCGTTCTCATCACCCTCGTGGCGCTCCCCGCCGCTGCACAGGTCAACGACACGTACGTCATCGCCGCCGCAGCCAACTCGCCGGGCGCGTTCGGCACCCGCTGGATGACGCAGTTCAGCCTCTTCAACCCGCAGCTGCAGTACGACCTCTGGATCAGCGTCACCTACGTTCCGACGTCGGGCGGGCAGGCGATCGAGGAGCTGGTCGACGTTCCGCGCAACTCGGTTGCGTACTCGGACAACATCCTGGCCGACCTCTTCGGCGTCACCGGAGGGGGCTCGCTCCTCGTCGCGGCATTCCCCGAGGACAACCCGGGAGTGCCGAACGACGTGCTGTCGCGGTCGTTCCTCGTGACCAGCAACACGTTCAACAACTCGAGCGCAGGGACCTTCGGCCAGACGATCCCCGGAGTCTGGGCCGGCCTGATGCAGGACGAGATCACGGCGGTTGCTCACGGCATCCGGAACATCGACCGGCTCGGTTGGCGCACCAACATCGGGGCGGTGAACCTCGGCCGCTGCAATGTGACACTTCTCCTGAACGTGTACGACGCGAACGGCCGCACGGTCGCCGAGGCGCTTCCGTTCGAGATCCCGCCGATGGCACATTTCCAGGACAAGCTCCCCTACCAGGTCGATCGCGGCTCGGTCGAGTTCTGGATCTCGGACCCGTGCGCCAGCAGCGCGACCAACTATGCGGTCGTCTTCCCGTACACCTCGACGATCGACGAGCTCTCGGGTGACCCGACCTACCAGGTGCCGTCGCTCCTCGCGAACCCGAACGTCCTCTACGGGAAGAAGGCGGTCGCCGCCGTCGACACGACCAGCCTCGGCAAGAAGATCGGCGTAGCCGAAGCGCGGCTGGTGCGCGAGAAGGCCGAGCGCCGCGGAACCGCGAAGCTCGTCAGGGACGAGGACGGCCGGCTACGCATCACGAAGTGAAGAGTGAAGAGGCGGCGCTGTCTGGTGTCATCCTGAACCGGCGAAGCGCGGTGAAGGATCCCGGGGCCACAGGCGGGAGTGCGGCGGAGCCATCCCACCATCCGGCACGTGGCCTCGGGATCCTTCGCCGTCCTCAGCCCCTCCGGGGCATCGGCGACTCAGGATGACAGGAGAAAAAGGGTTGCCCTCCTTCACCTTCCCTATTCACTCTTCACTCTTCACTCTTCACTCTTCACTCTTCACTCTTCCCTCTTCACTCTTCACTCTTCACTCTTCACTCTTCCTCTCGCCGGGCCTGCCAGCGATCGTCCGCGGCGCTTACAATGCGCCCCCATGAACACAGCAGTGACGCAGACGTCGCTTCCTTTCCCGCTGGCCCGGCGAGGAAAAGTGCGGGATGTGTACGAGCTCCCGGACGCCTACCTCTTCGTCGCGACCGACCGCATCTCCGCGTTCGACGTGGTCCTCTCACCCGGAATCCCGGACAAGGGAACGATCCTCACGCAGATCTCGAACTTCTGGTTCCGCCGCTTCTCGAGCATCGAGAACCACCTCCTCGAAACCGACTTCGAGCGGTTCCCCGCCGAGGTCCGCAGTCACCCGGAGCTCCGCGGCCGCAGCGTCATCGTGAAGAAGTGCGAGGTCGTGCCGGTCGAGTGCGTCGCGCGCGGCTACCTCGTCGGCTCGGGGCTCAAGGAGTACCGCGAGACCGGTGAGGTGTGCGGGATCCGCCTCCCGGCCGGACTCACGACCGCGAGCCGGCTGCCGGAGCCGATCTTCACCCCCGCGACGAAGGAAGACACCGGCCACGACATCAACATCTCGTTCGAGCGGATGGCTGAGCTCGTCGGCTCCGAGCTCGCCGCGAAACTGCGCGACCTCACCCTCGCGATCTACGGAGAAGCCGCCGGATACGCCCTGACCCGCGGCATCATCATCGCGGACACGAAGTTCGAGTTCGGGCTCCACGAGGGTCGCATCGTCTGGATCGACGAAGCGCTCACCCCCGACTCGTCGCGTTTCTGGCCAGCGGATCAGTACGCCATCGGGTCGAATCCCCCGTCGTACGACAAGCAGTTCGTGCGCGACTGGCTGGAGACCACCGGCTGGGACAAGACCCCCCCGGCACCGGCACTGCCTGCGGACGTCGTGGAGAGGAGCCGCGCGAAGTATCTGGAGGCGTACCGCGAGCTGACGGGTGAGGCGCTGAAAGTTTGAGGTGAGCCGCCGCGCCGGGCACAGGCGCCGTCGGGCTCTTCCTTGAATGTTCCGGAGGTGGCGGAGACTACCACAGAGCCCGCACTCCTGGAAAGTGGCACAGTTCTGTGATTGGTTTGGTGACATGACGTACCGCCGTGGAGCCATTGCTGCCGGCGCGGTCCTCGTGGCGCTCGCCGTGATCGTCTCGACCGCGCTCATCATCTGGAGGGTCGCCCGCCAGTCAGTCGTCGATACCGTGACGAAACGGGTCGAGAAAACGGTCGATGTCGCGACCCTCGTCACGCAGGTCCGCGAGCTCAACCGGCTCGAGACCGCGTCGATGCGGGTTCTGCACATCGGCACCACCACCCAGTCCTACAAACTGATTCCGGACGCCGTGGCCGGCGACGAGATCACCTTCCTCGCCGCCGGAGACGTGATTGCCGGGATCGACCTCTCCCGGCTCAGGCCGGGCGACGTCTGGCGCGAGGATGGAGACGGCATCGCGATGCGGATCCCGCCGCCGCAGATCCTCGTGACCCGGGTCGACAACCGGGAGTCGAGGGTCCTGAAGCGGTCGACTGGAGCGCTGCGCCGCGCGGACGTCGATCTGGAGACGCGCGCCCGGCAGCACGCGGAGACGAACATCCGCGCCGAGGCGCTGAAGAAGGGGATCCTCACTCTGGCCTCGCAGAACGCCGAGAAGAAACTCGCCGAGTTCATGCACGCCCTCGGCATCCAGAAGGTGCGCTTCGTCTCGACGCCGGCACCGGCGGAGCGCTGACCCGGGGCGTCCGCCGACGACGATCGGTTGACAGGTTGAGTACACTCCCCCGGCGATGACGAAAGCAGCCTTGGTCACCGGCGGCGCGCGGGGAATCGGTCTCGCGACCGCGCGCCGGCTTCTCGCGGACGGCTGGAGCGTGGCGGTCACCTTCACCCGGTCGAAGGACGCCGCAGCGGCGCTGGAGGGCGAGTTCCCGGGC
>JBAQWH010000213.1:0-1798 GCA_049298815.1 Thermoanaerobaculia bacterium
CGACCAGGCGGTCGCCGCGTCGCGCGACCTGGAGGAGCGCAAGCGCTCCCTGACGCAAGGCGCCACGAACGCGGACGGCTCGATCGAGCGGGCCACGAAACGCGTCGAGATGCGGACGCGCGAAGCCGCGAGGCTCCACGAGGAGATCGAGACCAAAGAGGCCGTCCTCGCGGAAGCGCAGAAGCGAATCAGCAGCGAGCGCCTCACCCTCGCTCAATCGATCGCGTCCCAGCGGGAGCAGTGGTCCAGCCGCGGATGAGCGTCAATCGCGCGGAGCGGCCGCCTCTCGAAAGCAGCGGACGACCGCCTCGGCGGATCGGTCGACGTCGGCTTCGTCGGTCGACCAGTTCGATACCGAGATCCGCATCGCGGCCCTCCCCTGCCAGACGGTCCCACCGAGCCAGCAGGTGCCTTCGCGCTGCACGCGCGCGATGACATCGCGCGTGATCTCGTCCGAATCGCCGAACCGCACGAGCACCTGGTTGAGGACGACATCGCTCAGTACCTCGACGCCTTTCTCCCGCTCGAGCAGGCCGGCGAAACGACGAGCGAGCGCGCAGCAGCGGTCGACGATCTCCGCCACCCCGCTCCGCCCGAGTGCGCGCAGCGCGAGGTAGACCGGAACGCTGCGGCCGCGCCGGGAAAACTCCGGCACCCATTCCAGCTCGTCGCGCTCGGCCCCTTCCGTCTGCTGCAGGTACGACGCGTGGACGCCCATCGCTCCGCGCTGCGCGGCGGCGTCGCGGACGATGACGATCCCGCAGTCGTACGGGACGTTGAGCCATTTGTGCGCGTCGGTCGCCCAGCTGTCGGCGAGCTCGATGCCGCGCACGAGGCCGCGCTTGTCCTCCGACGCAGCAGCCCACAGGCCGAACGCGCCGTCGACGTGGACCCACGCCCCTTTCTCCTTCGCCGTCTCGACGATTGCGGTGAAGTCGTCGATCGCGCCCGAGTTCACGTTGCCGGCCTGCGCACAGACGATCACCGAACCTTCGACCTCCGCGAGGACACGGCGCAGATCCGACGGATCGAGACGTCCCTGCGCGTCGGCCCGGACCCGTTTCGCACCGCGCAGACCGAGGCCGAGGAAGCGAAGCGACGTATGGATCGTGGCGTGCGCTTCCTCGCTCATGACGATCGTCAGCGGCGGTGCCCCCTGCAGGCCGTTTTCCTCGACGTTCCACCCGGCGCGGGCGTACATCGCGTGCCGCGCGGAAGCGAGGGCGGTGAAGTTCGCCATCTGGCAGCCGGTCACGAAGCCGACGCCGCTGGCGGCCGGGAGCCCGAGGAGCTCGAGCACCCAGCGAGCAGCCGTCTCTTCCGCGACGGAGGTCGCCGGGCTCGTCGCGTAGAGGCCGGGATTCTGGTCCCACGTCGAGACCATCCAGTCCGCAGCGATGCTCACCGGCAGGGTGCCGCCGATCACGAAGCCGAAGTAGCGGGGACCGGCCGACGCGACGATGCCGCGGTCCATCGTCCGAGCAAACGCGCGAAAGGCCTCGAGCGGATCGGTGGGCCCGTCAGGCAGCGGAATGGACAGGCTTTCGCGAAGCTCTTCGAGCGAGGCCTCGGCGCGGACGGGCCGCGAGGGGAGCGATTCGAGGAACCGTTGCGCCTCGTCCCGCGCGGCGGCGAGAAGCGCGGCGGTCTGGTCCGGCGAGCGCCAGGGGAGGATCGGCATCAGAGCTCCTTCAAATCGAGATCCGCGCAGCATTGCAGATTCTGGCCGGCGGGGGGGACTCCAGTCCCTCGGTTCATCGGTTCCTCGGTCCCTGAGTTCCTCGGGGTTCCTCGGGGT
>JBAQWH010000214.1:0-8646 GCA_049298815.1 Thermoanaerobaculia bacterium
CTTTCCTGCCGCGCCCGAGTCCGACCCCGCCTATACTCTGCCGCGCGCACTCCACAGCTGGGTCCCAGGGCCATGCTGGTGGCGTTCGTGCACCTATTCCCCGGTTCGTTGACAGTGCTGTACCCCGATGCTAACGTTCCGGCGCTTTTTCGAGGAGAGTCCCGACACCGATGCCAGAGCTGGGAAAGAAATACAACTGCTACAGCTGCCACACGAAGTTCTACGATCTGGGCAAGCCCGTTCCTCTTTGTCCGAAGTGCGGTGCGGACCAGCGCGACGCCGAAGAGGCGCCGCTGTACACACCGACCCGCAGCCGCCGTGTCGTCGAGCAGCCGGTGGAAGAAGAAGGATTCGGTGAGACCGCCGAGCCGGCTGCAGACAGCGAAGAGGAAACCTTCGCCGCCGTCGACGAGCCTGAAGAAGAGGCGGAAGAAGAAGAAGAAGAGTACTAGTGGCCTCTGACAGGAGGAGCCAATGAAGCGTGCAGGTCTTCTCGGCTGTGTCGGTGCGCTCGTTCTGGCACTGGTCATCGGCGTTGCTTATTTCGTCAGCGTGCGCAACAACTTCGTCACGCTCGACGAAGGGGTGAACCAGCAGTGGGCCCAGGTGGAGAGCCAGTACCAGAGGCGCTTCGACCTGATCCCGAACCTGGTCCGTACGGTTCAGGGCGCAGCCAACTTCGAGAAGTCGACGCTCGAGGCCGTGGTCAACGCCCGCGCCCGCGTTGGTCAGATGCAGGCTCCTGCAGGTCCGCCGGGAGCGTCGAATCTGCCGAACGACCAGGCTGCGATGCAGCAGTTCGCCGACGCGCAGCAGGGACTCAGCAGCGCGCTCTCACGCCTGCTCGTGGTCGTCGAGCGGTACCCCGAGCTGAAGGCGAACCAGAACTTCCTCGAGCTGCAGTCTCAGCTCGAAGGGACCGAGAACCGGATCGCAGTCGAACGGCAGCGCTACAACACCGCGGTCCAGGGCTACAACACAGCCGTCCGCCGCTTCCCCGCGAGCATCATCGCCGGGATGAGCGGCTTCAAGGGGAAGGCGTACTTCCGCGGCGCGACCGGCAGCCAGAACGCTCCCGACGTCCAGTTCAACTTCTGATGGGTGCCGGGCTTCGGCCCGGCCCTTGCCTTTCCAGGTGGTCAGCGCCAGTCGCCCGCGGTCGGTAGGACGGAGCCCAGGCACTCGTCTACCCACCGCGGACGACTGATCGCTGACCACTTCATCCATGTCGCCTTCAATCACCAGGTTCGCCCGTCTCGCGCCCGCCGCGCTCGTGCTCGCGTTCCTCGCGATGGCGTCGCCGGCGATTGCACTCGACGTCCCTCCGGCCCCGACCCAGTGGGTCACCGACAGCGGCGGGCTGCTCAAACCGGGTGAAGCCGAGGCCTTGAACGCGAAGCTCGCGCAGTTCGAGCAGACCTCCGGCGCGCAGTTCATCATCTACACGCTGCCGTCGCTGGGAGGGGATCCGGTCGAGGACTTCACCCTCCGTGCAGTCGAGAAGTGGAAGGTCGGACAGAAGAAGTACGACAACGGCCTGGTGCTTTTCGTCTTCGCGGAGGAGCGGAAGATCCGGGTCGAGGTCGGGTACGGGCTCGAAGGGAGCGTCACCGACGCCTTTTCGTCACGCGTCATCCGGGACTTCATGCAGCCGCGCTTCCGGGCGGGCGATTACGGCGGCGGCCTCAACGCGGCGGCCGACGCGATCATGCAGAAGATCCGCACCGGCGAAGAACCGGTCGCACCGATGCAGCGCTCCGGCCGACAGGGTGAGGGAGACATCAGCCCGTTCATGGTGCTCTTCATCCTCTTCATCGTCTTCTTCGTCCTGGCGCCGATGTTCGCGGGCGGCCGGAAACGGGGAGGCGGCTGCAACGGCTGCATCCTGCCGCTGATCCTCCCGGGTGGCGGCGGAGGAGTCACGTTCGGCGGCGGTGGCGGCGGGTTCGGTGGCGGCGGTGGCGGCTTCGGAGGGTTCTCCGGCGGTGGCGGCGGCTTTGGCGGCGGCGGCGCAACGGGAGGCTGGTGATGCATCAGAAGGACTTCATCGCACGACTGGATCAGCCGCGCATCGTCGAGGCGATTGCGAGCGCCGAGAGGCTGACGTCCGGCGAGATCCGCGTCCACCTGCAGCCCCACGCGCGCGGCGACATCCGGCACATCGCGGAGCGGACGTTCGAGCGTCTCGGGATGACGAAGACGGAGCTCCGGACCGGGGTGCTTCTCTTCATCGCGTCCGAGGAGCAGCGCTTCGTGATCCTCGGCGACAGCGGCATCAACGCGAAGGTGCCGGCCGGTTTCTGGGACGAGATCGCGACGAAGCTCACCCTGCGCTTCCAGGCCGGAGAGCTGACCGACGGAATCGTCGAAGCGATCACTGCCGCAGGCGCAGAGCTGAAGCACTACTTCCCGCGAGCGCACGATGACGTCGACGAGCTCTCGAACGAGATCAACATCCAGCACTGACTTCGTCGTCATTGCCCTCGGATCGAACCTCGGCGACCGGCGGCTGAACCTCGCTCGAGCCGTCCACGAGATGCGCACCGCAGTCCGCATCGTCCGCCTTTCGCGGATTCACGAGACGGACCCCGTCGATGCGCCTGCCGGTTCGCAGCGCTTCTTCAACATGGTGGTTGCCGGGTACACGGCGCTGAGCCCCGAGGAGCTCATGGCGAGCCTTCTGGGAATCGAGGCGCGGCTCGGGAGAATCAGGCGTGGTATTCGGAACGCGCCGCGGATCATCGACCTCGACGTGATTCTCTTCGGTGCCACCCTTCGCCGGTCGCGTTCGCTCACCCTGCCGCATCCGCGCTATCGCGATCGCGAGTTCGTCACCGCCCCTCTGCGGGAGCTGCGCCTGCCGTGGCGCGATCCGGTGACGGGAGAGCCGCTGTCGGGGACGGCGCGCTAGCGCGACGTGGCGCTGCCGAGCTCCTGACGCGAGCGCGGAGACTGCACCGGTGCGGCACGGACGAGCAGGGGATAGGGATTCACCATCTCGTCGTTCGAGTTCACGCCGAAATGCAGATGGGGCGGAGTCGTGACCGCGTTCCCGGTATTGCCGACGTAGCCGAGAAGATCGCCGGCGCTGACCTCCAACCCCTCGTACAGCCCCGCCGCCCATCGCTCGAGATGCGCGTAGTAGAACGACGACCCGTTCTCGGTCGTGAGCCAGAGGCTGTGGCCGCCCTTCGGCTGATCGCCGATGAAGCTGATCACGCCGTCGGCGACCGCCACGACCGGGGTATTGCGCGGCGCAAAGATGTCGATCCCTTTGTGCCTGCGCTTCCCTCCGTCGCGCGCATTTCCCCAGCTGTCGTAGAGGTCGCGGCTGCGAATTCCGACGACCGGCATGCGCAGCGCGGAGCCGGACAGCGGGGCGAAGAGCGCCTGGGCCCGGGCGGCGAACTCCTTGTCGCGCTGCTTCGAGGCGGACGCGGCAGACTTCGTCGGCGGAAGGGTTGCCTCGAGCCGGCCGCGGTGGCGGTGCAGATCGCCGCTGAGCTGCGCGATCAGTTCGCTGAAATCGTCGTCAGCGACCGAGACCGCAGGGGCCGCAGGGGCCGACGGAGCCAGCGAAACGCAGCCGGCAAAGAAGAGCATGGTTAAGCCCAGCAGCGCAACCACTCTGCCACCCAACACACTGCGACCCGGCCGGGACTGCATTCAGGGAGGGAAACCGTCAGACGGACAGAAGTGTAAATAAGTGGAGAGCGGCTGTAAAGCGCGGAGTGGAAGGCGGGGAGAGTTCCTCAGGTTCCTCAGGTTCCTCGGGTTCCTCGGGTTCCTCGGGGGTTCCTCGGGGTTCCTCGGGGGAGCAGTGACTCGTCACGGTCTTCGCCCGCGCCGAAGAGAGCAGATCCCCGATCTCCCCGAGGAACCGAGGAACCCGAGGAACCGAGGAACTCCGTCGGCAGCCGCGCGGCCGCTTACGGAAACAGCAGACCCATCAGGTCCTCGACGCGGCGCGCGGGGACGACCTCGATGTCCACGTTGATCGCGGCGGCGCAGGAGTGGGGGACGATCACGCGCCGGAAGCCGAGGGCAGCGGCCTCGCGGGCGCGAAGGTCGGGCTGCGAGACGCTGCGGATCTCGCCGAGCAGGCCGACCTCTCCGAAGAGTGCGACGTCGTGCGCGAGGGGACGGTTGCGGTGGGATGACAGGACGGCAGCCACGACGCCGAGATCGAGCGCAGGCTCGTCGATCTGCAATCCGCCTGCGACGTTCACGTAGATGTCGCTCTGCGCGAACGTCCCGGCCCCCTTGCGCTCGAGGACCGCAAGAAGCAGAGAGACGCGGTTCGCGTCGATTCCCATCGCCATCCTGCGAGGCGAGGGGAAGCTCGTCGGCGACACCAGCGCCTGCACCTCGAGCAGCAGCGGGCGCGTCCCCTCGACCGCTGCGAGGATCGCGGAGCCTGCGGACTGGCTCCGCTGCGAAATCAATGCGGCCGACGGGTTCGGGACCTCCGACAGCCCCTCTTCGTGCATTTCGAACAGCGCCACCTCGTTGGCCGGGCCGAAGCGGTTCTTGAAAGCGCGGATCACGCGGTAGCTGTGGAACTTTTCCCCTTCGAAATAGAGCACGGTGTCGACGATGTGCTCGAGGGTCTTCGGGCCGGCGATCGTCCCTTCCTTCGTGATGTGACCGATGAGGAAGATCGGGATCGACAACCGCTTGGCGACCGACATCAGGACGCCGGCCGAGTCGCGGACCTGTCCGACCGATCCCGGCATCGAGCCGTTGCCGCCGGTGTGAACGGTCTGGATCGAGTCGATGACGGCGGCTGCGGGGCGGAGCTTCTCGATCGCAGCGACGATCTTCTCGATCGAGGTCTCCGTGAAGACGCGGATGTTGTCGTTCGTGATGCCGAGTCGCCTGGCACGCATCGCGATCTGACGCGGCGACTCTTCTCCCGAGACGTAGAGCACGGGACCGTGTACGGCGAGCTTCTCGGCCGCCTGGAGGAGCAGGGTCGACTTGCCGATGCCCGGCTCGCCACCGACGAGCGTCACGCTGCCGAGGACCAGTCCGCCGCCGAGGACGCGGTCGAGGCCGGCGATGTCGGTGGAGATCCGCGGCGAGGTGTCGGCTTCGACACGCGAGATCGGTGTCGGCCCGTCGCCCGCGCTCAGCGCCGACGGACCTGCCGCCGGTGCGACGTCCTCCTGCGCGTACGAGTTCCACGCGTTGCAGTCGGGGCAGCGGCCGATCCACTTCGGCGATTGCGCGCCGCACTCGGTGCAGGAGAAGACGACGGTCGGTTTGCGAGCCACATCGGGATCATAGAGGCGACCGCCGCTCGCAGGGGAGTGCCTGAGTGGTGACGCCTTCGGCCATCTGCCATCACCTCGCGCCTAACCACCTACCGCAGAGTCATTTCGCCCCGCAGGTCCCTCTGCATCTCCTTCTTCACGCGCTCCGGTGAGAGACCGCGGCTGAACAGGTAGTAGAGTTTTGCGAGCGCTGCTTCGGCGGTCATGTCGAAGCCGCTGATCACCCCTGCGGCGGCGAGCGCGGAGCCGGCCTGGTACTCGGTGAGGTCGACCGATCCCTCGAGACACTGCGTGCAGTCGACGATCACCACCCCTCGCGACGTCGCCTCGCGGAGCACCTCGACGAACTCCTGGTCCTGGTCCGGCCCGTTGCCGACGCCGTAAGCCTCGAGCACGAGCCCCTGAAGCGGCGGACGCAGGACGTTGTGCAGGAGCTCGGGGAGGATCCCCGGGAACAGGCGGAGCGCGCTGACGAGGGGCCGCGCGAGCTCGTGCACCTCGAGCTTCTGCTTCGGCTTGACCTTGCGGACCAGATCCCAGTGGATGTCGATGTCGATCCCGACTTCGCCGAGCGGGAGGTGGTTCGGCGAGTCGAACGCGGCAAATCCGCTGGCCGAGACCTTCGTCGAGCGGCAGCCTCGCAGGAGGCGTCCGCCGAAGTAGAGACAGACCTCCGGGATCGCGTAGCTCGACGCGATCATCAGCGAAGTGATCAGGTTCTCGCGTCCGTCGTTCCGGATCTCGCAGAGCGGGATCTGAGACCCGGTGAGGATGACCGGCTTTCCGAGGCCGCTCAGCATGAAGGGGAGTGCCGACGCGGTGTAGGCCATCGTGTCGGTGCCGTGCAGCACGATGAAGCCGTCGTAGCGGTCGTAGTTCCCCGCGATATCGCGCGCGATGGCGAGCCATTCCCGCGGCGTCATGTTGCTCGAGTCGAGCAGCGGGGCGTACTCGTGGATGCCGTACGCCGGCATCGACTCGTGCGTCAGCTCCGGCATCCTCTCCATCTGGGCCAGGAGGTAGCCCGGTTCCGGCGTGTAGCCGTTCTTCGAGCGCTTCATTCCGATCGTGCCGCCGGTGTATGCGATGTAGACCCGCTTGCGCATGCGCGGCGGATGATACTCGCGGGCGAAGCGCGATTGGAGGACGGAGCGTCGCTCCGCCCTCCGTCGGATTACTTGCCGGCTTTCTGTGGGGCCGGCGGGATGTACTCGGGGACGCGGTTCGCGATCGGCTTGATCGTCTTCAAGTAGACGAACACCGCCTTGAGGTCGGCATCCGACGCGTGGCGGTAGGCCGGCCACGGCATCGGCGGAAGGATCGGACGACCCGCGCCGAAGCGTTTGCCGGTGCGCATCGTCTTGATGAACATCTCCTCGGTCCAGATCCCGATCCCGGTCTTGTCGGGCGTGAGGTTCGAGGCATAGGAAATGCCCCAGGGTCCGGAGAACGCAGTGTTCGTCGCATTGCCGGCCCACATCCACGGCGAGTCCAGCTTCGCCGGCTTCATCGCTCCGATCGCCTGCGGATGACCCGAGAGAAAGAGCGTCATGTCAGGCTCGGGACCGTGCTCGGTCATCTTGAACGGGGTGTGGCAGTCGTTGCAGCCCATGAACGAGACGAGGTACTCGCCGCGCTTCACCTCAGCCGAAAGGGTCGCGGCCTTTTCGGCTTTGGGGGCGGCGTCGAGGCTGGTGGTGAGCAGCAGGGCGGCGCTCACACAGAGAGTCACAAGGGACAACCGGGCAGTCGATCGCATCGAGAGGGATCCTCCTTCATTTCCGTTTGGGGCACCGATTGGGACGTTGGGTGCCTTCTACGCAAACGGCGAAATGAGGGTTTCGCCCGCCGTCACCCGAATGGGTTAGGCGTCGCGAAGGCCGGCGCTCAGAGGCCGTTGATGGAACGGCGAACAGCCACCACGGAGGCACAGAGGGCACAGAGGTTCACGGAGCAAGAACCCACGCGGCCACCCCTCTGTGCGCCTCTGTGTCCTCTGTGTCTCTGTGGTGACCTACCGCAGGGCTTCCGGCACAGCCTCTCAGGATGACCTTGGCGGGCGGAGGTCGGGCACCTGCTCAGGATCAGGTCTCTCTGGTGAAGAGCTGGCGCTGGCTGGCTTTGTACGATTCGGTGCGGATCGTCTCGCGTACCTTCCGCGGCTCGGCGATCGCGCGGAGCACGTACTGCGGCGTCGTCTTGTCGGACGAGTGCAGGGTCACGTGCCCGATGCCGACCAGCCGTTCGAGGAACGACTGCATGAAGAGCGAGTCGTCGACGTAGCGAAGGTCGATCTCGTTGACCGTCTTCGTGAAGACTCCCTGCTCGATCAGCACCCGCTGGTTGGTCAGCGTGTAGTGCGTGCTGCGGAGGCGGATCCAGGCCACGGCGAGCGCGATCAACTGCACGACGAGGACGATACAGGCGATGACCCAGACGAACAGCGCGAGGCCGGGGTCCTCGCTTTCCGCCGTCGCTTCCCGGCGGCTCAGCATCGTCAACACCGACGCGACGATGATCACCAGTGCGATCCCACCGAAATGGACGGCGAGGAGCATCGGAGACGGCGTCGCCTGCCAGAGAGTCTCCTCCACGGCAGGTTGCGGAGGGATCGCGAAAGCCGGGGCCATCATCGGCCTTCCACAGTTGGGACAGGAGCTGGCAAGCGTCGAAATCTCGCGTGCGCAGTCGGGACAGGTCACGAGCGCCATGCGTAGATTCTACGCTTGCGTCTCCTGCGACAATGGGGCATGCCGAAACGAACCGTGAAAACGATCGAGGCAGAGCTGCGCGACTACGCCCTCAGCTTTCCCGAGTCGGTGGAAGAGCATCCGTGGGATCACGTCGCCGTGAAGGTCCGCGGCAAGACCTTCGTATTCCTCGGCGGCCACAAGAATCCGGACGCGTTCAGCATGTCGGTCAAGCTGCCGGAGTCGCGCGACCTCGCGGTCGATCTCCCATTCGCATCGCCAACCGGCTACGGCCTCGGCAAGAGCGGCTGGGTGACGGCCGAGATCGAAAAGCCGGCCGATGTCCCAATCGACCTGATGAGAGGGTGGATCAAGGAGAGCTACCGCGCGATCGCTCCGAAGAAGCTCTCCAAAGTTCTGGACACCTGAGCGGGGCGCGGAGCTCGGTCGCGAGCGACTCAGAACGGGCAGTCATCACAGCCGGAGCCGCAGCAGGTCGGCTCGGCTGCCGGACGCCAGCGCGGCTCGGGCGCCGCAGGCACCTCGGGATTGCCGGCTTCGGCCTCTTCGGCCTGCTCTCGGGTCGGTTCGGTCATTCGCTCAAAGCAGTGAAGAGTGAAGCGGAAGCCCGAAGGCTTCGCACTTCACTCTTCACAATTCAACTCTTCGTCTCAGTGTTC
>JBAQWH010000215.1:0-5884 GCA_049298815.1 Thermoanaerobaculia bacterium
GCGGTCGACCAGCAGTGTCAGGATCTCCAGGTTCGGGCTGCGCGCCGCCCAGTGAAGCGGCGTGCGTCCCTGGTCGTCGCGCGAGTGGACCTGTGCCGGCTCGCTTTCGACGATCGCTCTGACCTTCGCAATGTCGGACGCCTGCACCGCGTCGTGGATTGCTGCTGCCTCGATTGCGGGTGCGACGGACAACGCGGCGACGAACATCGCCACGAAGAGCTTCTTCCCTGGCATGGCCTGACTCCGTTCTCGTCCCCGGCGGTGGTCATCATGGAGATGACAGGACGCCGTCCCGTGGGACCGCTACGGCTCCTGCCGGATTTCTGCACAGGCGCGGGACCGATTGGGTTGCTGCCGTCGATGTCGTATGGCGAAGAGCCAGGTCGATCGCAACGGCGCAAAAAACATAGGCTCAAGCGAAGTCGTGCGGAATGGCCTCACCGGTGATGTGACAACTCCGGCACGACGCAACCTTGTGACCTCGCGTGCTGAGGGACTGGTCAGGCTCACTCTTCGAACACAGGCGCCGCGAAGAGAGGTTTTCCGCCGAGAGAGCGTTGGAACGCAACGGCAGCGACGCCGATCATCACGCCGAGGACGGCAAGCGATGCTCCGAAATGCCACGACGACGGGTCGAGCGTCAGCGGCACTCGCGTGATCATCAGCACAACCCAGGCGAACGACGCCACTGAGACCATGCCGAACGGGAGGATCAGCAGGACCGGCACGAGTGCGCCGATGAAGCAGGTGGCGATCCGCACCGGCATCGGGCCGGCCGTCAGCGGCAGCGACGTGACCGCGATCAGCGCGAACACGATGACCAGCGCGGCGCGCTGGCTCCGAAGGAGTCCGCGGAACAAAACGAGCAGGAGGAGGACTCCTCCGGCCCGTCCTACCGCCTCGAATGCATTGAATACGAAATAGAAAAGGACGAGCCTCGGCGTGCCGAGGCTCGCCGTTCCGATCTCCCAGGGCGACCCGTCGGTGCCGAGGATCGGCGGAAGCGCGTAGGTGGCCATCACCGTCGCACCTCCGGCCAGCAAGCCGATCAGGACGTCTCGCCCCACCATCGGGTCGAGGATCCGCCCCTCGAGAATGCGGCTCCACGAGACCAGCGTGCGCGGCCAGCGACGCCGGACGAGTGGCTCGATCGCCAGATAACCGGAGGCGATGATCAGCGAGAAGTACACGGACTTCATCGCCGCGACGTTCGCGATGTCCACCTCGGCCATCAGCTCGCCGGGGTGATGCGCCCGCAACATCACCGAAAGCGCCGCCAGAACGAAGACAGCCAGTGCGACGCGCCACGTCCCCTTCCGATCGCCCTGACCGCGGCGGAGATTACGGCGGGCCAGAAGGAACATGGCGATCATGGACCCGAGGGAGATGGCGATCATGACGAGATCGGCGGCGAAGTCTCCCGCACGCCGGGGAACGGCACCCGCCGCTCCCATCCGCCACGGTTGCATCACTTCGAACCAGACGACTCTCCCGGAAAGCGCGGCGGCCTCGACGCGCACGGGAGTGCCGTCCAGCGGGTCCCGTCCTTCCCACGCGGCTCTGGCATCGCTGTCGACCGGAGCGGTCAGAACGGGACTGACTCGACGAAGGCCGGCGTGTTCGAGGCCTGCAAGCTGGATGAATCGCTGCCACGCCGGCGGAGCCATCGGGCCCCTGCTTGCCGTCAGCCGGATCGGAGGCACCACAGCAAGCGTGTGCAGCCGGCCGCGGCTGTCGATGACCGCTCGCGCCATGCCACTGGTGGCGAGTGCGGGGTCGCTCTCCGTCAGGCGGCCGGAGAACGTCACCATCGGCTCCGGACTCTGCCGGTAGGTGAAGAGAATTCCTCGCTGCAGCGACAACCGTGAGCCGCCGGCCTGCCGCTCTCTCCATCGGAGGAACCGGTCGTTTCGCATGAACCAGGAGGCACGGTCGCGTGGGCGAAGATCGGCATCGGTCCATCCGGTCGCCCGCACGATCTGCTCGCCGCGCGCATGCAGTTGCGTGCGATTCAGCGGGAGATCGACGAGTCCGTGCAGCATCGTGCGATCGCTGAGCGCGGCGAATGCGACGAGCAGCGCCGCCGTCGCAAGGAAGCAGCTCCACGCTGTGACGCGGGTCAGCTCTCCTGTCCCCGCGGCTGCCGCGAGCATTTCGGGCGAGGGGGTCTGCCCGGACGAGAGAGCGGCATCGAGCACGTCGCCGCCCGGCAGACGAGCCAGCACCGCCGCCGCCGACTGCGGTCTTCGCGACGGATCTTCATCCAGGCAGCTGTCGATGAGGGCGGCGATCCCGGCGTCGGGAACGGGCGTGGTCCGGAGCGCCCTGCGCACCACCTCCGGACGGTGCGATTCGAGGATCTCGGAAATCGACGTGCCCGCGATGAGGCGACGGCCGGTCCACAGCTCGTAAAAGACCAGGCCGAGTGCGTAGACGTCGGCGGCCATCGTCGCTCGAGCTTCCGTGAATTGCTCGGGTGCCATGTAGACGGGCGTGCCCGACACCGTTCCGCTCCGCCCCTCGATCTCGCTGTGCGCGAGGCCGAAATCGGTGATCCGCGCGTTGCCGCGGCCGTCGATCATCACGTTCGCCGGCTTCAGGTCGCGGTGAATGATTCCTCGATCGTGCGCCGCAGCGACACCCGACGCGATCTGACGCGTAACCATCAGGGCCTTGCCCGGGGGGAGGCTCCCGATCCTCCGCAAGAGCGAAGCGAGATCTTCGCCGTCGATGTACTCCATGGAGATGAAGAAGCGTCCACCGATCTCACCGATGTCGTGAATGCGGCAGACGTGCGGATGCGAGATATCGCGGCCGACGCGGACCTCTCGCAGGACATGTTCCTGCTGACTCGCCAGTCTCGGCAGGACGAACTTGAGCGCGACCGGAAGGCCGAGCCTGAGGTCGTCCGCGCGGTAGACCTCACCCATGCCGCCTTTGCCGAGTCGCGAGACGATGCGATAGCGGTCGCCGAGCAGGGTGCCGGGGGTGAACTCCGTCGCACCCGGCGGCGCCTCGTGAACCACCATCGTCGGCGTCTCTTCAGGCGCCCTCGGGATCGTGCCGGAACCCGCCGGGTCGGCCGTACCGCTCGTCATCGCCACGCGCTCCAGGAGAACAGAAACGGGTGCGCTTCAGGGGATGCCTAAGTGTGGCACAGCCGGTGGGTCGTGGGCGTGAAGAACTTTGCCAGTAGCGCGTCCATTCGAGCGTGGGCGAAGATCAGGGAATCGACGGCGACGGCATGCTCTAACCGCCGTAGCCTGGCTTCGACCATCGGATCTCGTTGAGCATCCGCAGCGCATCCTCCTGGTCGATGCGCACGTCACCTTTGAATGATGCTCGGATTCGCCGCTGGATGCGTTCGCAATCGTCTCGAGTCACAGGCTCCCGTGGTTCACCGGCCAGTTGTCCTGCAACCGCCTCTTCATGATGGCCGTATTGCCGGTGGCGGTCAGCACGACGATCGGGAGCGAGAACATGACGAAGACCATCCGGATGCGAACGGCTGCGGCCTTCGCGATCTGCCTTTCCTTCTCCCTGGACGCAGCAGGCGCGGACAAGCGTCCGCGGAGCGGCTTCTCGTATGACGCGTCTCTCGCCGACACAGCGAAGACACAGATCCTCGTCCTCGGTACGCCGCATCTCGCAGCGATGAAGAATCCCCCGGGCCCCGCTGCTCTCGCGCCGCTGATCGCCGCGCTCGAGACGTTCGAGCCTGACGTGATCGGCGTCGAGCGCATCGCGCCGCACATCCTCCTCGCGATGCAGCAGCGCAGCAGTTTCATGGCGGAGGTCGCGGCGCAATTCGGCGGGAGATACCTCGACAACGGACGCGCGATGCAGGCGGCGCTCGGGACGTCCGCCGCCGAAGCGGCAGCTCGCGTCGCGTCGGCTCTCCACACCGATCACGAGCTCGACGAGGCGGAACGTCTGCGGCTCGTTGCGGACATGCTCGCGGCCTACGACTACAGCTCCGCCGTGCTGCAGTGGTCGTATGTTCCGGAAGCGGCGCGGCACTCCGAGGCTGCGGCCAGAGTCGTACCGGCAGACGTCGCCGCAAGTCTCGACGAGAGTCTCCGCTCGCCGAACGAGGTCTACTCGATCGCGGTTACGCTCGCACGCCGGCGCGGTCTTCAGCAGATCGCCGCGATCGACGACCAGAGCGATGCTGCGATCGTCGCCGAGATCCTCGAGCTTCACTCCGGGGAGCTCGAGAAGATCGAGAATCACCCTGAAACGAAAGCTCTCCGGCAGTCGCCCGCGCGCAAGCGGTCCGACGCCGCGTACGAATCGGGGCTGGCCAGCGCGGAAGGCCTCCTCCGCTTCTACCGCTTCATCAATTCAGCGGAGGCAACCGATGCCGATGTCGCGGGGCAGTGGGGGCGCTACTTCCGGACGAAACTCCCCTCAGGCGTGGATCGCAGCCGCGTTGCGCAGTGGGAGGTGCGAAACCTCCTCATTGCAGCGCATGTCCGGGAGGCGAGTGCGCTCAAACCCGGAGGAAGAGTGCTCGTTCTCATCGGCTCGGCACACAAGCCGTTTCTCGATCGTTATCTGAGCCAGATGTTGGACGTGCGCGTGCGGCAGCTCGAAGAACTCACGGGGGGAGCAGAGTGCATTCGAAAACGCCCCCGATGAGCAGTCGAGATCTGATGGCTCACTAATTCCTTGCGGCTGATCCCTCTTTCGCCTCTGCCTTCTGGCACTCCGCGAGCACTTTGTCCTTCGCGAACGAGAAGTGCATCTGGACGATGACCCAGCGTCCGTCGCGCCGTTCGAGCACTCCGGTCCATCGAGTTTCTTTCCAGCAGGACTCTTTGCCCATCCATGTGCCGCAGTCCTCGAGCATCGCCGAGAACCAGGCGACGTCGCCGGATCGCGAAAAGACCGGGGTCAGGTCTCTCACCTCGAAGTGCGTCGCGACGAAGCGCGCATCCATGAAGTCGGGGATCATCTTCGCGAACGACTCGTAGCCGCGGACCGTCGACTTCGAATCGGGATGGAAGATGAAAAAGTCCGCGTCGTGCGCCATGATGTTTTCGAGGCGCGTCCGGTCCTTCGTGAGCGCCCAGCCGATCGCGTCCCGAATCGTCTTCTCGACGGTCGTCCTGTCATCTGCGGGCAAACGAAGGATCGTCCCCGCGCGGCCGACGACGACGACGGTCTCAGCATTGCCCGAGATTCCATAGAGGTTCTCGGCAGTGCCGGAGACGAGGGGTCGCCACCCGTCGCCTCGGTTGCGCAGGATGACACCGCCGGTCCCGATCACGAAGACGTCCGCCGGGGATCGTCCCCAGACGCGCGTCAGGTGGGTGTTCATCCCGCTCGCCATCGCGCTCCACGTCTGTCCGTCGTAGTGGAGGATCGTTCCGCCCATTCCGACGGCGTAGACGTCGGCTGGAGACGAGCACCACACGCCGGTGAGGTGGGCGGCTGTGCCGGAGAGCATCGGGAGCCAGGAGATCCCGTCGAAGTGGAGGATGGTTCCGCCCATCCCGACGGCGAAGACGTCGCGCGGCGAGGTCCCGCACACGGAGAAGAGCGGTTGCGCCGTTCCACTCTCCATCCGGCTCCAGCGCTCGCCGTCGAAGTGGACGATCGCACCGTCTGCGTCGCCGACGGCAAACACGTCGCGGGGCGAGCTACCCCAGATCGAGTCGAGATTCGCCGTCGTCCCGCTTTCGAACCGCTTCCACTCCGTCCCGTCGAAATGGAAGAGAGCCCCCTCGTCGCCGGCGACGAACATCTCGTCCGCGGACGCGGCCCACAGGCTGCTGAACTGGATGCGGGCCGGCGGCGTGAGCGGGGACCACGCTCCGCCGGAGCGGCGCAGGATCGCTCCCTGCTGCCCGACGGCGATCATCGTGCCGCCCCACTGACC
>JBAQWH010000216.1:0-2305 GCA_049298815.1 Thermoanaerobaculia bacterium
AGGAAGAGCCGCTCCCCGGCAAACGTCGCCGCCACGATGGCCGGGGCGCCCCCGGCCTGAATCGTCGTGCCGTTGCCGCTGAGGAGCGTGAGGGTCGAGCCGGACTGGAAGAGCGCACTGCGGTCGCCGCTCGCGACGAGCTCGCCCGGGTTTGGAACGCTGAAGAGAAGTCTGGTCTCGTCCTGTCCAGGGGAGAAGCTCACCCCCTCGACTGCGGTGCCGCGGCGCAGCACGACCACGCAGCCGCCTGAGGTGGAGAGGAGGGCGAGCGGAGGCGTGTCGCCGATGGCAATCGGAATGCCGAGCGGGTCGGCGAGCCGGACAGCACCCCCGTCGGTTCCGGCCGGGACGGCGATGGCGCCGCCGTAGATCGTCGTGGCGAGGATGACTCCGCCCTGTCTCCGGTCGAGCCACGCGAGGCAGTAGTTCGGCCCCGACGCTGCTCCCACCACGTTCTGCTGGATGCCGAGTGGCTTGGTGGCTCGTGACGACGTGACCGTCTTCGAGGCGCGGCGGACGAAGCCGGTCGTGTCGGTCACGGCGGCGGACAGCGTCGAACTGAGCGAAGCGGCCGCAACAAGTGCGGTAGCTACGCGGACGGCAGCGGAACGAATACTCGGCACGGAAGCCTCCGGATCGTGGTTGTCCGGTCACTGTAAAGCGGTTCCGGCCGGTTTCCAAGAACATCCGGCGTGTCGAAAAAGAAAAAGGCGGGCTCAAGGCCCGCCTTTGCACTGCGACTGACGGGAGTCAGCGCGCCCGCTCGATGTACCGTGCCTCGATCGGGTCGACCATGATCTCTTCGCCCTCGGTGACGAACGGCGGGACCTGGACGGTTACGCCGTTCTCCAGAGTCGCCGGCTTGTACGAAGATGACTGGGTCGCCCCCTTCACCATCGGCTGCGTCTCCAGGATTTTCACCCGCATCTGTTTCGGGAGCTCGACGCCGATCGGCTTCTGTTCGTAGATCTGCACCTGGATCTTCAATCCCGGTGCGAGCCACGGAGCCGCGTCCCCGAGGTCGTCCTCGGAAATCTCGATCTGCTCGTAGTTCTCCGTGTTCATGAAGTGATGCGCGTGCCCGTCGGAGTAGAGGTACTCCATCTCGTGCTGGGAGATGTACGCCTGCTCGATGTCGTCGTTCGACCGGAAGCGGTGCTCGAACTGGTTTCCGGTGCGGAGGTTCCGGAGCTTGGCCTGCACCATCGCCCGGAGGTTGCCCGGCGTGTGGTGGCGGAAGTCCATGATCTTGCAGAGGTCGCCGTCGAAGAGGATGACGATGCCTTTGCGAATGTCGTTTGCCTGCATGTGAGTCCCTTTCGTGAATCGTGTCCGTTTTCCGTTGTCCGCAGCAGGGCGACGGACAGCGGAGAACGGACGCGGATGAGAATCGGCCGCGCCTTCTGCCGTGCGAACGCGAGACGCGCCTCCGGAAGAAGTGACCGCGAAGCCCAAACGGGAGGCCCCTTGCGGGAATTTCCGACGAGCCCGGGACCCGCGAGGCGGGCGCAGCCGCGCGTTGGCGGAGGATGCCTGGGCCCTCGGAAGCGGCGCGTATACTCGGCCGACGCGTGCCGCCCGGGCCGCAAAATCTGGAGGAATCGCTATGCGCAACCGCTCTCTCACGCTCGTCGCCGTCCTGCTGCTCGTCGCTGCCGTCGCATTCGCCGGCCCGCAGAAGCCCGGCAAGTGGAAGGTCACGATCGAGACCGTGATGGCCGACATGCCGATGAAGATGCCGCCGATGACCACCACCGTCTGCCTCAGCGAGAAGGACGTCGAAGACCCGCAGAAGGCGATGGGGAACATGAAGGGCGACTGCAAGGTCACCGACCTCCAAACGACCGACAACAAGGTCTCTTACAACATCGACTGCCCGAGCCAGAAGATGAAGGGACACGCCGAGTTCACCTTCACCGACAGCAGCTACAAGGGGCTCATGAAGATGAAGGTCGACGAGCAGTCGATCACGCAGAAGTACAGTGGCGAGCACCTCGGCGCCTGCGAAAAGAAGTAATCCGCGACGGAGTGAAACCGATCCCACGCGGGCGCGTCGAGCGCCCGCGTAGCGGCCGCGGAGCGGCCGAGGCGAATAGCCGGGGGTGGAGCGCCAGCGACTCCCCCGGATCACGCGACAGAACAGCATGCGCCCTGAAGGGGCGCCGGATCCTATGTTCCAGCGCCCCTTCAGGGCGCAATTGATTTTCGGGATCGTTCCGGGGGTTCGCTTCGCTCAACCCCCGGCTACTTGCCGTCGCGGCTTCGCCGCAATCTGGGTTTGGCTCGAAGTGCCAAACCCCAGACG
>JBAQWH010000217.1:0-2911 GCA_049298815.1 Thermoanaerobaculia bacterium
ATGGTGGGGCCGCGCCTGCGGATGCGCGAAGCCGGCGTTCTCTCGTGGTCGGGCGCCGAGGTCGAGGCCCGTGTGAATGGGCGGGCCGTTGCGGACCTCCGTTCGTTCGAGGTCGCTTCAGGTGACGAGGTCGTCTTCGGACGGCTGAGCGGAGGCCTCCGTGGCTACCTCGCGTTCGGCACTCGGCCGGGGGATGTAGCGGAGACCGGCGGGGAAGGCGATCGCTTTCGCATCCGCGCGGTTCCGGGGCCTCACGAGCGAATTGAGGGAGACGTCGAGTGCGAGGTCACCCAGCAGCTCAACCGTGTCGGCATCCGGTTGCGGCCGATCGGCGGGACGATGCCGCACATCCCGTCGGACCTCGTCTCGTGCGGCATGCAGTTCGGCACCGTTCAGCTCCATCCGGACGGCACCCTCGTCGCGATGGGCCCGGACCATCCGGTCACCGGCGGCTACCTGCAGCCGATGACCGTGATCTCTGCGGATCTATGGAAGCTCGGCCAACTGATGCCGGGTGAGCGGATCAGGCTCGTGGCGGTCTGAGTGCCTCAGTCGCCGTACGGATATCCCGGACGCGCAACGACGCGGAACTCGCTGTTCCTGACCGACACGTCGACCTTCTGAAAACCGCGGGAGCCTTTCGGCCGGCGCGACTGGTAGGTGATGAGGTAGTAGCCGTTGCTCCCGTTCTCGATCTTGTCGAGCGCCGGGTCGAAGGTCATGTTCATCCGGAAGTACTCACCTCCCGTTGCGCCGGCGATCTCCTCGAGGCGCTGGTGAGCGACCATGGCCGTGACCGTCTCGCGCTGGATCTGCACCGGATAGACCGCCACGTTCGCGGCGTTGAGCGACTCGAGCATCGGATCGAGGTGACGGCTGCGCGAAACGAGCGTCTCGTCCCGGAGCGTCTCGTCGAGGTCGCGGATTCCAGGTGAGAACAGCACGAGGGTCTTCCGGCCGCGGATGGGGCGGAGCGCGTCGGCGAGCTTGTCGAGCGCTTCGTACACCGTTCCGGTTCGCATCATCAGGGCGTCGGAAGAGATGTTGCCGAGGATCGAAGGTGTGCCGGTTCCGCCCTTCATCACCCCGCGGCCGAACGTGGAGACGTCGTTGAGAGCGCGCTTCAGGCGGGATTTGTCGGAGGTGAAATCGCTGTAGATCTTGAGCCGGCGGTCGTGGCCGACGATGGCGATGCGGTCGTCGGGTGCCATCTCGGTCTCGATGAAGTTCCGTGCGGCTTCACGCGCCCGCATGATCCGGTCCCAGAGGACGCCGGGATCTTCGGGCTTGTCGAAGAAGAAGACGAACGTGCGCGGCTCGCGGATTCGCTCGACCTGAAACGGTGCCGACTCCTCGCGCGCGTCGAGCAGCTGCAGGTTGGTGTAGTAGCCGATCGAGTCGACCTTCTGTTCGACGCCGTTCTCGGTCACGACGAAATCGTCTTTGGAGAGGCCGAGGATCTGGCGTCCGCTCCGGTCTGTGACGATCGCGTCGATCAGAACCGCGCTGACCTCGATCTGCTCCGCGAAGGGGCGGGGGGACTCCTGGGCAATTCCCGCGATCGGGAAGGTGAAGAGTGCGACGAGGGCGGCGGCCGCAGTCATGCTGCGCCGCGAAGTCCTGGGGGTGTTCATGCAGCTCACAACCGGAGCGACGACCGAGAACCTTCCGGTCGCAGGGCACGGCGCCAAAGTCCTTCGCCGCCGCGGAATGAAACTCGGGGACCCCCCGTTTGACCGGGCGACGCGGAACCACTAGAATCCGCCACTCTTCAGCGCGCCTCGGCGTTCGCCGGAGAGGCAACTCAGAATCGGGGCATAGCTCAGCCTGGTAGAGCGCACGGTTCGGGACCGTGAGGTCGGAGGTTCAAGTCCTCTTGCCCCGACCATTCAGCAATCCCACTCGGCCTCGGAGACTCCGGGGCCGTTTGCATTTGGGAGTCCGATGAGACGAATTGTTCTGCTGCTGTTGGCCGCGGCGCTCGCCGTCCCTCAGGCCTTCGCCTGGGGTGAGAAGGGGCACTACATCGTGAGCGAGGCCGCGACGCTGTCGCTGCCGACCGACATGCCCCACTTCTTCTACCGGAGCTTTCCCGACCTCATCTGGCTCGGGGTCGATCCGGACCGCTGGCGCGGCGGCGGCGATTCGCTCGAAGCGGCGGGCCAGAACCACTTCCTCGACTACGAGTACGTCGCGGGACTCGAGCTGCCGGAGAGCCGGTACGACTTCATCGCGCTGATGGAGAGCTCGGGACGCCTCAGACGGAAGGGCATCAGGAACGACGAGACCGGCTTCCTGCCGTGGGCGATTGCAGAAGAGTCGCAGAAGCTGACGGTTCAGTTCCGGCTGTGGCGGCGGAGCGCAGCCGGGTCGGCCGACCGGGCCATCATCGAGCGCGCGATCATCAACACCGCCGGCGTTCTGGGTCACTACGTCGCCGACGGCTCGAATCCGCACCACACGACCTACAACTACAACGGTTGGGTCGATCCGAACCCGAACGGATACGCGATCAACTGCGACACGCATTCGCGCTTCGAGCGCGACTTCGTATCGCACGCCGTCACCGTGCAGGACGTCGTGAAGAAGGTCGCCGCGCAGCCGGTGATGAGGACGGATTTCTTCGCGACCGCGCTGGGGCACATCAAGACCTCGAACGGGCTCGTCGAGACGCTCTACCGCATCGATCGCGACGGCGGGCTCAGCCAGCTCGGGCCGGTGAACGAGGAGGGCTTCGAGTTCGCGACGAGTCGCCTCGCGGCCGGAGCCACGATGCTCCGCGACATCTGGTGGTCGGCGTGGAAAGAGTCCGCGAAGCCGCCGAAGCGGCGCGGAGACTGAGCGGCGCCATTCAGGGCGCATCCTGTCCTGGCGCGGCATCCGGGGGCGTCGCTGTCGCTCCGCCCCCGGT
>JBAQWH010000218.1:0-7614 GCA_049298815.1 Thermoanaerobaculia bacterium
AACCAGCCGGCAAGGAGTGCGAGCAGGCGGGAGGCGCTCGAGCCCGTGGGGGCCGCGGCCCGTGCCGTCCAGAGAGCACCGCCGCAGGCGATCAGGAGCGGCCACCAGATGAATCCGAGCGTCTCGAGGACGGCGGCCCGCGCCCCGACTTCGAGCGCGATGAGCGTGCCCAGGACGGGTGAGCCGCCGGCGAAGATCTCCGACCAGCCGAAGAGGATCGAATCGCGGAAGGCGTCCTGGTTCTGCGTGGAGACCTTGCCTCCGGCGGCCAGTTCGACGAAGCGCGTCCAGGCCGTCCCCGGAAGGACGCCGAGAACGAGGAAGACCAGCGCGTCGATACGGCGTCGGAATCCAATCGAGAAGATGAGCCAGGTGGCCAGGGCCGCACCCCAGACGTACCAGTCGTAGTTGAGCGTGAGGATCGCGAGCAGCCCGGCCGGGACGAGAGGGCGTCTCAACGCTTCGGGGGGCAGAGAGAGCGCGACCAGCATCACCAGCGCGTTGATGACCGTGCCGACGACGTACTGAAGCGGCTGTCCGATGTACGCGACGACCGGCGGCAGGCTGTAGACCGTGAGGATCGCAGCGAGGGTCGCCAGGTCGTCGATGCCGAAACGCCTCGCCGCGGTGAGCGCCACGAATGCCAGCAGGACGAGCGCGGCGACATTGAGAAGAGTGTTGGCGGCGAGGTAAGGCCGGACGAACGAGAGCACGATGGCGGCACTGAAGGAGTGGAGCGGCAGACGCGCGTTCGCCGTTTTCTCCCAGCGCGGCGACGTCCCGTCGTAGAGGAAGCGGGTGAGCGGATACGCTACCGTCACCGCGTCGGGATTCACGACGTGGGTGATCGACTCTGCATGCATCTGCGAGACGTAGGTGTAGGGCGAGCGCGCGGCGTGATGCGTCGCCGCCAGCACGGCAAGCCAGACGGTGATCGCCAGGAGGAACACCGTGGTGCGCGCGCGCGCGCCGAGTGTGGACACGGGGAGAAAGAATAGCCGCAAAAGGAGGCGATGCGGAGTGGTGTCGCTCGCGGCGGCGCGAACCCTTCGTGGTCGGCCCGCTCGCGGCATGCTGCGAGGAATTCATGCGCGCAAAAAAGATCCGCTTCCCTGGCCAGGGGAAGCGGAATCATCGCGCTCGAGCGCGGCGGCTGGGTCGCTGGCGTTGCGGATCAGCGACGCGTCTAATGTACGCCGCATGGGCCTCCGCGTCGACAGCTTTTTGGAAAGCTCAGCCGCAGGTCAGCGAACTCTGTTCAGCGGCCGCTGAGACGCAGAATCACGAAGGCGCCTGCGGCGAATGATTCGGACGGGTGCGATCACGGGAAGACTGCGTCCCCTCCGCGCCTTTTCTCTGCCGACCTATGACTCCGCGAATCAACCTCGAGCTCCTCGGCTACGTCGCGTCGGCGCTCATCGCAGCTTCGCTGCTGATGCGCTCGATCGTGCGCCTCCGCTTCATCAACATGGTGGGCGGCGCGATCTTCTCGCTCTACGGCTTCCTCATCGGCGCGTATCCCGTCGGGATCCTCAACTTCCTCACCGCCTCCATCAACGCCGTGCAGCTCTTCCGGTTGCGCAAGCGGCAGGAGCTCTTCAGGATTCTCGAGCTCAGCCCCGACTCGCAGTACCTGCGTTACTTCCTCGAGCTGCAGGGAGACGACATCCGGAAGTTCCTCCCTCACTTCGCAGAGGAGAAGCACTCCGGGCTCGCTCTCTTCGTCCTCCGGGACCTCGTGCCGGCGGGGCTTTTCATGGGAGTCCAACGTGGAGAGACGCTCGAGGTCCAGCTCGACTACGTCCTGCCGCAGTATCGCGACCTCAAGGTCGGACGCTACCTGTTTGGCGATGAGGTCGAGTTCTTCCGGCGGCGCGGGATCCGTGAGATCTGCAGCGCGCCCGGGAACGAGGTCCACCAGGGGTACCTGAAGCGGATGGGATTCGAGCCGGTGGGTGAGTGGTACCGGCTGGCGCTGGAGTAGGGGCGCGCGCGGCGATGGATCCCGATGTTTTCTGCGGGGCGGGTGTGCGGCTGCGTAGCATCGGGATCCTTCACCGTCCTCAGCCCCTCCGGGGCATCGGCGGCTCAGGATGACACTCTGAATCGCGAGTCGGAGGAGCTTCGATTGCGCCGCAGCCGCTGTCCCTGACGTGAGCCGTCGGTCAGGAGGTCTATCTCACCCGCGTGCCGGCCGGGACCGTTGAGTCGACGCTGAGAAGCGAAGGCTCGCCGTCGATCGACGCGGCCAGCACCATCCCGTTGGACTCGATGCCCATCAGCTTTGCGGGCTGGAGGTTCGCGACGATGACGACCTTCCGCCCGACCAGCTCCTCCGGCGTGTAGGCCGTGCCGATGCCGGCGACGATCGTCCTCTCGTCCTCGCCGGTGAAGACCTTCATCTTGATCAGCTTCTTCGACTTCGGGACCCGCTCGGCCTCCCGGACTTCGGCGACGCGCAGCTCGGTCTGCATGAACTGGTCGATCGTGATGCGCGCAGCGTCCGGCGTGGCGGCCTGCGTCGTTTCGGCGGGCGGCGGGACCGGGGCAACAGGGGCTGGGACTTCGGCCGGGGCGGTCTCCGGCTGGGGCTTGCTCTCTTCTGACACCTTCTTCACCTCATTGATGTAAACGGGGATATCGACGCGCGGGAAGATCGGGTCGGCCACGCGGACCGGGGCATCGGTCGGAAGCCAGCCCCAACGGAGCGCCGATGCGTCGATCTGGTCCGGGTCGGCGCCCAGTCGCGACAGCGCTTCGCGCGTCGAGGACGGAATGAAGGGAGCCATCATCACCCAGACGATCCTGAGCGCCTCGAGGATGTCCCAGATGATGCGTGCGAGCGCGTCGTCCGCGCCGTCTTCCTTGAATCGCTTCCAGGGCTCGCGGCTGACGATGTAGCCGTTGATCGCATTGAGCAGGCGCCAGGCAGCGTCGAGCGCGCGCTGGAACGCGAACTCGTCCATGTGGCGGAGATACTCCGGCACCGCTTCGTCCACCGCGTCGCGAAGGTCGTTCACGCCGCATGTGATCGGAGGGGTCTTTCCGCCGAAGTAGCTGTCCGACATCTTGATCGCGCGCGACAGGGTGTTGCCGAGGTCGTTCGCGAGGTCGGAGTTGTAGCGTGTGAGGAGCGACTCGTCGGAGTAGTCCTGGTCCTGCCCGAAGACCATGTCGCGCGCGACGTAGTAACGGAGGGCATCGGGACCGAAGTCGTCGATGATGTTGTACGGCCGGACCACGTTGCCCAGCGACTTGGAGATCTTCTGATGGTCGCGGAGCCAGAAGCCGTGGCCGACGATCCGTTTCGGCAGCGGAAGTCCGGCGGCCATCAGGAACGCGGGCCAGTAGACCGCATGGAAGCGGACGATGTCCTTGCCGATGAGGTGGACGTCGGCCGGCCAGAATTTCTCGCACGCCGCATCGTCGGCGCTGCCGAATCCGAGGGCCGACATGTAGTTCGTCAGCGCGTCCATCCAGACGTAGATCACGTGGTCGGCGTTGCCGGGGAAGGGGATCCCCCAGGCGATGGAGCTCCGTGAGATCGAGAGGTCCTTGAGCCCCTGGTCGACGAAGGCGACGACCTCGTTGAGGCGCGTTGGCGGCCAGACGAACTCGGGGTGGGCCCGGTAGTGATCGAGGAGCGGCTGCGCGTAGCGCGACAGCCTGAAGAAGTAATTCTGCTCGGTGGTCCACTCGACCTTGTGGCCGTCCTGGTCGAGCCCGTCCTTGACCTGGTTTTCGGGGATGAAGGTCTCTTCGCTCTGGCAGTACCAGCCGGAGTGCTCGCCGAGGTAGATGTCGTCGGGGTTGCGCCCCTGGATCCGCTTGATCAGCTCGAGCACGCCGATCCGGTGGCGCGGCTCGGTGGTCCTGATGAAGTCGTCGTAGCTGATGCCGAGCCGTCGGTCGACGTCGTGGTGGGTCCTGACGACCCGGTCGGCGAGCTCGATCGGCCGGATGCCTTCCTTCGCCGCGGCGCGCTCGATCTTCTGCCCGTGCTCGTCGGTGCCGGTCAGGAACCAGACGTCATCGCCCATCCGGCGGCGGTGACGCGCGATGACGTCGGCCATGATGTTCTCGTACATGTGGCCGATGTGAGGGTCATCGTTGACGTAGTGGATTGCGGTGGTGATGTAGAACTTGGGCATGGCGAAGAGGCGGGATTCTATAGCAGGAGGTCGCCTGGGACGGGGCGCCGCACCTGGGGCGAGGCTGTCCTTCCGCCAGCGTGCGCGCCGGTCCGCGATCCCAGACTGATCTCCCGAACGTGGGGCCACCGTCTCAGGGTTGTGTCGCAAGCGGAAACGAGCGGAGGGTTACGGTCGCACCGCGCGCCGGCGGGCGGGATCGGGATCGCGCAGGTGGACGACGAGCGCTTTGCCGTCGACCGTGGTGACCAGCATCGGAAGCCGTGCCGGATCGACCCCGGCCATCCGGTTCGCGGCGTCTGCGGCCGCTCCGTGCGGCTCGATCACGAACGGGTCGTCCGGCGAGACGGTCGCGCTCCCCGCGGGCACCCGTTTTACGATCACCCAGGCGTACTTGGAGCCCCCGGTCGGCATCGACACGACGTACGGGTCACCGTTTGCGAGGATCATCGCCGACTGGGCGCAGTTCCACGTCTCGCAGGCACTTGCGATCCAGACGTAGGTGACGGGCACGCACGGGCAGACTTCCTGGCTGGTCGCTGGAACCGCAAGGGCGAGGACCAGCACCGCTACCCCGAGTGACTTCTTCATGGCTGGGCTCCTGGTGTCGTGGTTGACAAAGTCGAGCCTGGTCGGCCTTGCCGAAACGGCGTTGAGTCGCGAGCTGAAAATCCCGTGCCACGCAAAAGGCTGGCGATCACCTTGCACTTCACGGCCCCGCCATGATCTCCCGGCGGGTGTTGTCCCTCGCGCTCCTCGCAGCATCGTTTCTCGGCACCACGAGGCTGACCGCTGCCACCTTTGTCGTTCCTCCCGACCGCGCGATGGTGCGTGACGCCGACGCGATCGTGATCGCCTCGGCACTCGCGTCGCGCACTGTTCTCGACGAAGACGGGGCGGTCGAGACCATCACGACGCTTTCCATCGAAGAGGTCATCAAGGGCCCCCTGAAGAGAGAGAGCCTCGAGATCCTCGAGCCTGGTGGAACTCACGACGACCGGATCACGATCATCCCCGGCGCCCCGAGATTCCACGAGGGCGAACGCCATCTGTTGTTCCTGATGCGCTCGCATCGCGGATGGCACGTGCGCGACCTCGTCCTCGGCAAGTTCACGTTCCTGAGCGACGTCAACGGCCGGCGCGTCGCGGTTCGCGACGCGCACGAGGTCAACGGCTGGGACACGAGCGGCGACATTCACGTCGAACGCAGACGTGAGGCCGCGCGCTTCGTCGCGTTCGTCCGCGCGACCGCGGTCGGCGGTCCTGCGCGCGACGACTACTTCCTTCCGGCCGAGACCTCCGACGTCCCGCTGCTGCCGTCGGAAGGAGAGAGGCTCGGCCTCGTCGCCGCGAACGCAGCCTCGTCGCCGTCGACGTATCTCTTCCTCGTCAGCGGTTCGCAGGGCGCGCGCTGGAACGTCTTTCCTGGCGCCGTCAACTTCTACAGCGTCGGCAGCGAACCAGGAGCTCCAGGTAACGGCATCACTGCCATCCAGACATCGTTTGCGAACTGGAACGGGGAGCCGAATTCGAACGTGAACTACGTTCTCGCCGGCAGCCGCGGGAGTTCGAGCGGGCTCAACGGCGCGGACGGTGCCAACGCAATCGCGTTCGAACGCGACCTCTCCGGGCGCGGCATCCCAGCCTTCCAGTGCAGCGGCAACAGCTATAGCGGCACCCTCGGCATCGGAGGGGTTACGAGCGCGAGCGGGACGCACACGGGACCGGCGGGTGAGACGTACTGGACGACGAGGGAAGGCGACGTCGAGATGAACCGCGGCATCGCCAACTGTTCGTTCCTTTTCAACAGCGGCGATTTCAACACCGCCGTCGCGCACGAGGTCGGCCACACGCTCGGATTCCGTCACTCCGATCAGGGGAGAGATCAGGGCTCGTCGTGCGCGCCCCCTCTCGAGTGTTCGAACCACGCGATCATGAAGTCGTTCATTCCGAACGGCATCAACGCGGCGCTGCAGACCTACGATCGCAACGCCGTCTCCGCCGTGTACCCCGGCACCGGCGGAACCACCTTCCCGCCGAGGCAGCCGTTCACCTTCACCGACGATCCGCTCGTAGCGCGCGTCACGGTCATCAAGGCGGTGCATCTCGCCGAGCTGAGGACCGCAGTGAACGCGGAGCGGAGCCGTGCGGGACTCTCTCAGGCCTCCTGGACGGACTCCGCGACACGAGGTGTCGTGGTCAAAGCGGTCCACATCCAGGAGCTCCGCGCCCGCCTCGACGAAGCGCGCGCCATCCTCGGCCTGCCGACCGGCGGCTACACCGACACGATCGTCCAGGGCACCGTGATCCGCGCCGTCCACTTCCAGGAGATCCGCGACCGGCTCAAATGAGCGGGCCGTGCGACGCCCGCAGACACGAAAGCTGCCCGGATGGGGGGCTGGGGTGGTTGTCAGGCCGACGGTCGTTCGTTCCGCTGCCGAGGAAGCCAGTCCGGTGGCCGCTGACTTAGTGAGCCGACGACTCCAGCCGTTCGATGCGGGCTTTGAGGTCGACGAAACCCTCCTCGAGGGTCATGATGCGGCGGTCCAGCTCTGAGTGCGAGAACTTGATCATTGCCTGCGTATCAGCGAACCCACGGCGCATCTCCGAACGAATGTCTGCGGCTTCGCGATCAAGCTTCTGATCGACGTGGATGACAGCTTCTGCGATCGTCGCAATCTTCGCCTCGAGACGCTCCGCGACGATGTCGAAGTGCAGCCACGTCTGTTCGCGTGTCTCGGCCGCGATGCGTTCCGAGTGCTCGCGTGTCTCGGCCAGCGATTCGGCAGTCTCCTGCCTCATCAGGTCGAGATAGCGCCTCAGCTCTTCATCCACGCGTGAATGGTACCTCGGTAGAAACAGAAACGCCGCTCGAGAGAGCGGCGTTTTGGGGATGTCATATTTGGCGGGGCCGACGGGGCTCGAACCCGCGACCTCCGGCGTGACAGGCCGGCATTCTAACCAACTGAACTACGACCCCGCGTTGGGAAATCTTGCTAACCGCGACGGGGCAGAGTGCATTCCCCGAAGCGGCGCGCATCGTAAGGAAGTGACGGGCGGGAGTCAAGCCGGTATTCGCGGTCGAGGCAGGACCGAAGTGGGACGGCGGGCGTCCCGCCTGACGGCTTCCCACCCGTGGGGATCTCAAGGCCCGAACGCTCGCGCGAACAGCAGGTCGGTCCCCTCGGACGGAACGAACATCACCTCGGTCATGTAGATCGCTCCGCCCAGCGCGACCGGTCTTCCGGTGAGCCGCGGGTCGCGGTCGGTCGCGGTGTGGAACCTCGGGGTGGCGAGGGAGCCGGAGAGGTCGAAGAGCGTCGAGAAGGTGCCGCGGTTCTGGGGCGACCAGGGAAGATCGTCGTGGCCGAGGAGCGCGAATGTGCCGTCTGCGTACGTGACGGCGCCGAGCAGGTGGCCGGACACTGAGGGAAGAGCGACGGGCGCCCCGACGGCGCGTCGT
>JBAQWH010000219.1:0-4454 GCA_049298815.1 Thermoanaerobaculia bacterium
GCTCCTCTGTGTCCTCTGTGCCTCTGGGGTTCAACGATTTTTCGTCACTTCGCGCGCAGGTACTGCGACGGCCACTCGACGTCGGCGCCGAGCTCTCGTGCTGCGTGGAGCGGCCAGTACGGGTCGCGCAGAAACTGGCGAGCGAGGAGAACGGCGTCGGCCGATCCGTCCCTCAGGATCGCCTCCGCCTGCTGCGCTTCGGTGATGAGGCCTACGGCGCCGGTTGGGATCCCAGCGCGCTCGCGGATGGCTCGTGCGAACGGCACCTGATACCCCGGTCCGAGCTCGACTTTGGCGAACGGCACCGCGCCGCCACTCGAGCAGTCGATCAGGTCGACGCCGAGGCCCTTCAACCTGCGCGAGAGCTCGACCGACTGTTCGAGGTCCCAGCCGCCTTCCGCCCAGTCGCTCGCGGAGATCCGGACGAACAAGGGGAGGTCTTCCGGCCAGACGGCGCGGACCGCGGACGTGACGCGCTGCGTGAGTCGCATGCGGTTCTCGAGGCTGCCGCCGTACTCGTCGGTGCGCGCATTCGTGAGCGGCGAGAGGAACTGGTGGAGCAGGTAGCCGTGCGCGGCGTGAATCTCGACGACGCGGAACCCGGCGTGCAGCGCTCGGCGGGCGGCGGCGACGAAGCTCTCGACGACGCCGTCGATCTCGGCAGCAGTCAATTCGTGCGGCACGGGCCAGCCCTCACCGAACGGAAGCGCGCTCGGCGCCACCGGCATCCATGCGTGCGGACCGTCGAGGATCGGTTTTCCTCCGGTCCACGGTTTGTCTGTCGACGCCTTCCGCCCGGCGTGTGCGAGCTGGATTCCGGCCACGGCTCCCTGCGCGTGGATGAACGCGACGATGGGGGCGAACGCGTCGGCCTGGGCATCCGACCAGATCCCCGAGTCCCAGAACGAGATCCGTCCCTCCGGCTGGACCGCCGACGCCTCGACGATTACGAGGCCGGCACCGCCGACCGCGCGACTGCCGAGGTGCACGAGATGCCACTCGTTCGGAACGCCGTCGACGCACGAGTACTGACACATCGGCGACACGAAGACTCGGTTACGAAACGTGACGTCGCGAAGGGTGAGGGGAGAAAAGAGGTGGGACATGAAGAGTGAAGTGTGAAGAGTGAAGTGCGAAAAAGAAAGGGCAGGGATTGCCTTTCACTCTTCACTCTTCACTCTTCGGTCGACGCTTCTCACGAGCGCGAGCAGCATCGATGCCTCGCGCGTCGTGAGCCCTGCGCGGGCGGTGATCGCCTGCAGCTCGGCGCACATCCGGTCGGCACTCTTCTCGCCGAAGTAGCCGATCTCGTCGAGGACCTCGCGCGCCTGGCGGTTCAGCGCGTTGATCAGCTGGTGCGGCGCAGGGTCAGGCTCCTTCGCCCGGGGGCGCAGCCCCTTGCCGAGCTCGTAGCAGAAGATGCCGACCGACATGGCGAGGTTCATCGTGGCGAACTCCGGCCAGGTCGGGACCGACGCGGTGCGCTGGCAGAGGAGGATCTCGCGGCCCGCGAGGCCCCACTTCTCGCGCCCGAAGACGATGGCGAGGCGGTGCTCGTCGCCGAGGGTCTCTTCCGCCAGTTGCGCGACTCCGGCCGGCGTCAGTTGCTCCATCACCTGCCGGCCGCGCACCGCGGTGGTCGCGACGGTGAGGTGGCAGTCGGTGAGCGCTTCCTCGAGCGTCGCGACCCGGGTCGCCGACTCGACGACGTCGATGGCGCCGACGGCCCACCACGCCGACACATCGTCGACCCGCTCGCCCTTCCTCGTCACGATCCAGAGGTCGGTGAACCCGAAGTTCTTCATCGCCCGTGCGGCGGCGCCGACATTGCCGGCTTCCAGCGGCTCGACGAGGACGATCCGGACTTTCATGGGAGCGGCATTATCCGCGCGACATGCCTGTCGGCGCGATAGCATTTCAGAATCCCGCAAGAGCCACGGAGGAGGAGAGAGCATGAGCAGCACTCCGCATCGGACGATTCCGCAGCTCGACCCCGGAAAGCTCGACCCCGAATCGATCATCAACGGTTTCGCGCACCGGATGAAGTACTCGATCGCGCGGGACCAGTTCACCGCCAGCGACGAGAACGCGTTCCAGGCGCTCGCCTTCACCATGCGCGACCGGCTCATGGATCGCTGGTTCGCCACCCAGGACCTCTACTACCGGACCGACGTCAAGCGGGTTTACTACCTGTCACTCGAATTTCTCCTCGGCCGGCTTCTCGTGAGCAGCGCCTACAGCCTCGGCGCAGAGAGCGAGGTGGCCGATGCGATGCACCGCCTCGGCTACGAACTCGAGGACCTCGCCGAGCGCGAAAGCGACGCAGGCCTCGGCAACGGAGGCCTCGGACGTCTCGCCGCCTGCTTCCTCGACGCCGCGTCGACCGTCGGCATCCCCTTCTACGGCTACGGCATCCGCTACGAGTACGGCATCTTCCGCCAGCACATTGCCGACGGCGAGCAGCACGAGGCCCCCGACAACTGGCTTCGCTACGGCAACCCCTGGGAGGTCGCGCGTCCCGACGTGCTCTACCCCGTCAAGTACTACGGCCACATCGAGTACTACACGGACGACGACGGGGAGACGGCCGTCCGCTGGGTCGACACCCAGGACATCTACGCGATGGCGTACGACCTCGCGGTCCCCGGCTACAGGAACGACGTCGTGAACTCGCTCCGCCTCTGGGCCGCGAAATCGAGCCGCGAGTTCGACCTCGCGCAGTTCAACGCGGGGATGTACGTCGCCGCAGTCGAGGACAAGACCTCGACCGAGAACATCTCGAAGGTGCTCTACCCGCCCGACGACCAGTACGCCGGGAAGGAGCTCCGCCTCAAGCAGCAGTACTTCTTCACCTCCGCGACGATCCAGGACGTCATCCGCCGGTTCCGCAAGCACGGGGAGAGGCCGTGGGAGGAGCTGCCGGACGCCGTCGCGATTCAGCTCAACGACACCCATCCGGCGATCGCGATCCCCGAGATGATGCGCGTGCTCGTCGACTCCGAGGACGTCGAGTGGGGCGTTGCGTGGTGGATCTGCGAGCGGGTGTTCGCATACACGAACCATACGGTCCTCCCCGAAGCGCTCGAAGCGTGGCCGAAGGACCTGATCGGCCGCGTGCTGCCGAGGCACCTGCAGATCATCGAGGAGATCGACCGGAGGTTCCGGGCGGGCGTGGCGGTCGCCTATCCGGGCGACGAGGAGAAGGTCCGGCGGATGGCGATCATCGACGATGCGACGCAGACGGTGCGGATGGCGAACCTCGCGATCGCCGGCTCGCATTCGGTGAACGGAGTGGCACGGCTCCACAGCGAGATCCTGAAGAAAGACATCTTTCCGGATTTCCATGACTACTTCCCGAAGCGCTTCAACAACAAGACGAACGGCATCACGATCCGGCGCTGGCTGCTGCAGGCCAATCCCGAGCTGACCGAGTTGATCAACGACGCGATCGGCGAAGGGTGGGGGGCGGACGCGGGGCGGCTGCGCGAGCTCCAGCCGTTCGCAGACGACGCAGCCTTCCGCGACCGCTGGCGGCTCGCACTCGCCGGCCGCAAGATCGCGCTGCAGAAGTGGCTCCGGAGATGCCATCGCGTCGACGTCGACCCGCAGTCGCTCTTCGACGTGCAGATCAAGCGGATGCACGAGTACAAGCGCCAGCTCCTCAACGTCATGCACGTGATCGCGCTCTACCACCGGATGAACGACGGCCATACGGACGTCACGCCGCGAACCGTGATCTTCGGAGGGAAGGCCGCACCGAGCTACCGCGTGGCGAAGATGATCATCAAGCTCGTTCACGACGTCTCGGCGATGGTGCGCGCGAACCCGCGGGTCTCGCAGATGCTGAACGTCGTCTTCGTTCCGAACTATGGCGTGAGCTCTGCCGAGGTGCTCTTCCCGGCGACCGACCTCTCCGAGCAGATCTCGACCGCGGGGACGGAAGCGTCGGGGACCGGCTGCATGAAAGCGGTCCTGAACGGCGCCGTGATCATCGGAACGCTCGACGGCGCGAACATCGAGATCCGCGAGCAGGTCGGGGAGGAGAACATCTTCATTTTCGGTCACACGACCGAGGAGCTTGCGGCGATGCGCGCGACCTACGACCCGGGGGACTGCATCGCGAGCGATCCTGTGCTGGCCCGCGTCGTCGAGACGATCGCGACGATGAGCGACGGGATCTTCGCGCCGATTGCCGAGCTCCTGACGGAGAGGGACCGGTACTTCCACTGTGCCGACTTCCCTTCGTACTTCGAGGCGCAGCGGAGGGCGGCGGCCACGTGGTCGGACAAGACCAGCTGGACGCGCATGTCGATCCTGAACACCGCGCGCAGCGGCTGGTTCTCGGCCGACCGGACGATCGCCGAGTACGCGCGCGACATCTGGAACGTCGAACCGGCCGCGCCGCGAACGAAGTGACGGCAGGCCGCTTCGCACCGTCGCCCACGGGGCCGCTG
>JBAQWH010000220.1:0-2570 GCA_049298815.1 Thermoanaerobaculia bacterium
TGACCACTGACCACTGGCCACTGACCGCCCCCCTCCGCTCGCGAACCGCCCCCGACTCCTCCATACTGTCGCGCCGAACAGATCGTTCGATCGGGGTGACAGATGACGAACCTGCCCGACGCCCGGAGCGCCGGAACCGAAGACGAAGTACGCCTTCCTGAGAACGCATTCCGTCCGCTCGAGCCGGGTGAGATCTACGAGCCGGTGATTCCGGCGGGGGCGAACGTCCCCGAGGTCACGACCCGCTCCGTCGTTCAGGGATTCGCCTGGTCGATCATCTTCTCGGCGGCCGCGACCTACATCGCGTTGAAGCTGGGGCAGGGGATCGAGTCGGCGATCCCGATCTCGATCCTCGCGGTCGGCTTCTCGGTCTTCGCCGTGCGCTTCATGAAGTCGCGAGCGTCGACGCTGCTCGAGAACGTGAACGTGCTCGCAATCGGCGCGACCTCCGGCATCGTGGCCGGCGGCTCGGTCTTCACGATGCCGGCGATCTACATCCTCGGTCTCGAAGGCCGGTCCTCGTTCTGGCAGATCTTCCTCGTGCCGCTTCTCGGCGCGATCCTCGGCGTCCTCTTCCTCGCGCCCTTCCGTCGCTACTTCGTCCGCGACCTCCACGGAAAGCTCCCCTATCCCGAGGCGCGCGCGACGACCGAGATCCTCGTGGCGGGCAAGCGCGGCGGGCACAGCGCGATGGTCCTCTCCTACTCCGCGATCATCGCCGCGCTGTTCGACTTCATCGGGCCGTCGATGCGCGGCTGGGCCGAGAACTTCTCGACCTCCGCGATTCCGGCGCTGGCCACGTTGACGCACCGCTTCAAGGCGGTCTTCACGATGAACACCTCGGCCGCGGTCCTCGGCCTCGGCTACATCATGGGACTCGACTACGCGGCCATCATCATGGCCGGCTCGATGATCTCGTTCTTCGTGCTCGTCCCTCTCGTCGCCAACGTCGGCGAGTTCATTCCGGGGATGGTCGCGGCGGCCGGATCGCCGCTCGCGCAGATGCCGGCCGAGGACATCTTCTTCGAGTACGTCCGGCCGATCGGCATCGGCGGGATCTTCGCCGCCGGCATCCTTTCGATCCTGAAGATGTCGCCGGTGATCGTGCAGGCGACGAAGCAGGCGCTCGGCGAAGTGGTGCGGCTGAGCCGCGGACAGGGGACCGAGGCCGGCAACGTCGAGCGGACCGATCGTGCGCTGCCGATGTCGCTCATCCTCCTCGGGATCGCGATCACCGGCCTCGCGGTGTTTCTCTACTTCCGCTTCTCGGTCCTGGCGGGGACCCCGGACGCCACCTTCCTCGCGTTCGTCTCGACTGCGATGACGCTGCTCATCGCGTTTCTCTTCGCCGCGGTTTCCGCCTGGGCGATCGCGATGATCTCGATCACGCCGATTTCAGGGATGACGCTGACGACGCTGATCGTCACCGCGGTCACGCTCGCGGCAATGGGGCTCAGCGGAGAGAACGGGATGCTGCAGGTCCTGCTGATCGGGGGCGTGGTCTGCACCGCGCTGTCGATGAGCGGCTCGCTGGTGACGCAGTACAAGATCGGCTACTGGCTCGGCGCCACGCCGCGGAAGATCGAGATCAGCAACATCGTCGGCTCGGTCGTCGCCTCCGCCGCCACGACCGCGGTCATCCTGCTGATGGCGGACGTCTACGGCTTCGCGCCCGGTCCGGGGCACCCCAATCCGCTCCCCGCTCCGCAGCCGAACGCGATGGCGGCCGTGCTGCGCGGGGTCATGGGCGACGCAGGCGCTCCGTGGTTCCTCTACGCCGTCGGCGCCGTCTTCGCGGTCGCGGTGGAGATGTGCGGCGTCTCGGGCCTCGCGTTCGCCCTCGGCATGTACCTCCCGATGGAGTTGAACTCTCCGCTCGTTCTCGGAGCAGCGATCGCCTGGCTCCTGAAGCGCTCGTCGACGAACGAGAAGCTCACGGCCGCGCGGCACGAGAAGGGAACGCTGATCGCGTCGGGCTTCATCGCCGGGGGCGCGCTGGTCGGAGTCTTTGCGGCGTTGCTCGAGTTCATCCAGGACTCGATCGGCCGCCGCTTCGTCCCCGACCTCACGCAGGTCGTCGGCATCGGCACCTGGCTCACCTCCTGGGGCAACTGGCTCGGTCTCGGCGTGTTCCTCGCCCTCGGCGCGTTCGTTTACTGGGATTCGTATCGGGAGAAGGAAATGCCGTAGTGAATTCGTCGCCGTGAGGCCGGGTGTCTCGCGGTTCGCTTCGCAATTCCTGATGCCCGCTCACTCGCCGTTAGTGATCTAATCCATCCAGACGCAATCTGCACTGGAGGGCGACATGGCCACGGCGAACACCATCGCCGACGTCGCGACGCGACCTGCCGCAACGCCGGGCAGCACGACCTTCACCGTTTCCGACGTCTGGGGAGGCCTCGCTGCATCGCTGGTCGCCTTTCCTGCCGGCATCGCCTTCGGCGTCATCATCTTCACGGCCGCATCGCCCGAGCTGGCGAGCGCCGGCGCCCTCGCGGGACTCGTCGGTGCCGCGACGATCGGGATCGTCGCGCCGCTCGTCGGGCGGAACGGCGGCTTCATCTCCGGGC
>JBAQWH010000221.1:0-1982 GCA_049298815.1 Thermoanaerobaculia bacterium
GCGTGAAGCCGACGTACGGTCGCGTCAGCCGCTCCGGGCTCGTTGCGTTCGCGTCGAGCCTCGACCAGATCGGGATCCTGACGAAGACCGTCGCGGAGAGCGCAGAGCTCCTGGGCGCGATCGCCGGGCACGACGCCCTCGATTCGACTTCGAGCCGCGCGCCGGTGAGCGACTACACCGCCGGGCTCGCGGAAGGGGTGAAGGGTCTTCGCATCGGAATCGTGCGCGAGTGCCTTCAGCAGCTCGACGGGGAGGCGCGCGAGAACTTCGACCAGGCGGTGCGCATCCTGGCCGGTGCCGGTGCGGCGATCGCCGAGGTCTCGGTCCCGACGATCGGCGCCGCGATCGCGATCTACTACGTCGTCGCGAACGCGGAAGCGAGCGCGAACCTCGCGCGCTTCGACGGGATGCGCTACGGCAGGCGGATCGCGGACGGGGGGTCGGTCCGGGAGATCTACTCCGGCTCGCGCAGCGAGGGACTGGGGGACGAGGTCAAGCGGCGGATCATGCTCGGCACGTTCGCGTTGTCCTCCGGATACTACGACGCGTACTACGGGAGGGCTCAGCGCGTGCGCGCGCAGCTGCGCGCCGAGTTCGACGAGGCGTTCCGTGCCGTCGATTGCCTCATCACGCCAACCGTTCCCGGCCCGGCGTTTCCGCTCGGCAGCCGGACCGAGCACCCGCTCGAGATGTACCTCAGCGACATCTTCACCGCGCCGGCGAACCTCGTCGGCATCCCGGCGATCGCGGTGCCGTCGGGGTTCAGCGCGCACGGGCTTCCCCTTTCGCTCCAGCTGATGGCGCCGCACTTCGAAGAGCAGTTGATGTTCCGCGTCGCGGCGGCGTTCGAGCGCGAGACCGAGTTCTGGCGGCAGAGCCCTTACGCGAGGCGTTGACGTTCGAGTTGAGGGGGCCTCGGGCTCCCGTCTCGATGCTACAATCCGTTCGTGCGTAAGTGGTGGGTGTGGCCTCTCCTGATGCTTCAGGTGGCGAGCCTTTGGGCTGCCGCTCCCGCCGGCACTTCCTCCCGCAACAAAAAGTCGAGCGTTTCCGCGCCGTCCTCGCGCGCGAAGAAGCCGGGCGCCGCTCAGTCGAAGGACGAGAGGGCTCCGATCGCGACGAGCGCCCTCGACGCGAGCACCCGCGCGACGCTGACCCGCGACTACGAGATCGAGGTCATGGTCGACAGCCACGACGGCGACGCGTGGTCGCGGCTCGCCAAGCGCGTCACCGGCAACGGCGGGACGTGGGAGGAGATCGCGACGTTCAACCGCTCCGACGAGAACCTCCGGCGCAACACCACCGTCCGGGTCCCTTACCTCCTGCTCAAACCCGAGCTGCAGCGTCAAATCATGGCGACGCTGTTTCCCAATGACCGTCTCACTCCGGCCGGCTGGCGCCACACCGTGATCGGCGCGCGCGGAGTCGAGGGCGAGTCCCTCTGGAAGATCGCCGAGTGGTTCACCGGCGACGGCGCCAACTACACCCGCATCCGAAATGCCAACCCCGGTCAGGCACTCTCGACTCGCAAAGGTGACGTGATCCTCGTTCCCAGGGAACTGCTCACCGTCGCATTCGGCGGTGGTACGGAGGAGAAGGATGCACCGAAGGCAGCAGAGGTTCGGAAACGGACGGACGGTCAGACTCAGCGTGTTTCAGCGAATGAGGATGTTCCGGAGGCGGTTGCGGCTGCTCTCGGGGCGCCGTCGCTGAGGTACGAGCGGGGCGGCAGCGCGCCCCACGCGGTCTACCGGCTGCAGAAGGGGGAGGCGCTCTACTCGTCGGTCGCGATCCGCTTCACGGGCCGCGTCTACGCGAAGGACGTCAACGACGTCCTCGACCGGATCGTCGAGTTCAACGCGATCGAGGACGTCTCGAGGCTCCCAGTCGGCTACGCCGTCCGGATTCCGATGGACCTGCTGCTGCCGGAGTTCCTGCCTAAGGGTGACCCGACGCGCACGGCGCGCGAGGAGACGCAGCGC
>JBAQWH010000222.1:0-6633 GCA_049298815.1 Thermoanaerobaculia bacterium
GCCCGCGCGCGGTCCGAGGGTCTCGCGCTGCACCGCCAGGATCCACCGGCTCGGACGCCGACCGGCGAGACGCCGGTCGGCCGCGGGCGAGACGCCCGCCGTCCAATGCTGGTCGCAACGCTCTCCAAACGAAAAGGCCACCGCGGGGGTGGCCTCTCGATCAGTGCAGCGTGGTGGCGAATCGCTACGCGGTCTGGTCGCCGGCCTTCTTCGCCTTCTTCGCCGCGACTTCGCGCGCGGAGTGGTCGAGGGTCGTCTTGCGGATGCGGATCGACTCGGGGGTCACTTCGACGAGCTCGTCGTCCTCGATCCACTCGAGGCACTGCTCGAGGGTGAGCAGGCGCGGCGGCGTGAGCTTGACCGCCATGTCGGAGCCCGAGGCCCGCATGTTGGTCAGGTGTTTCGCGCGGCAGACCTGGACGACCATGTCGACGTCGCGCGAGTTCTCGCCGACGATCTGTCCGCCGTAGACCTTGACGCCTGGCCCGAGGAAAAGGCTCGAGCGTTCCTGGAGCGGCTCGATCGCGTAGGCGGTGGTGTCGCCGCCTTCCTTCGCGACGAGGGCGCCGCGCATGCGGCTGGCGATGTCGCCGCGGTAGGGGCCGTACTCGAGGAACGTGTGGTAGAGCAGGCCGGTCCCGCGGGTCTCGGTGAGGAACTCGGTCCGGATGCCGAAGAGACCGCGCGTGGGGATCTTGAATTCGATCCGGACGCGTCCGCTGCCGGGGTTGACCATGTCGGTCATCTCGCCGCGGCGGCTCTGGATCTTCTCCATGACCGTCCCGACGTGAGCTTCCTCGACGTCGACGACGAGCGCTTCGTACGGCTCGCTCTTCCTGCCGTCGATCTCCTTGAGGATGACCTGCGGACGCGACAGGGCGAACTCGAAGCCCTCGCGGCGCATGTTCTCCGCGAGGATCGACAGATGCAGCTCACCGCGGCCGGCCACCTCGAAACGGTCGGCCTTACCGGTCTCCTTCACTCGGAGTGCGACGTCCTTCCGGAGCTCGCGCTCGAGGCGGTCCTTGATGTTTCTCGAGGTGACGTACTTCCCTTCCGTTCCGGCGAAGGGGGAGTCGTTGACGACCCAGAACATGGAGACGGTCGGCTCGTCGATGGCGATCGGCTCGATCTGTTCCGGGGTCTCCGCCGAGGCGATGGTCTCGCCGATCTCGATGTCGGCGAAGCCGGCGATCGCGACGATCTCACCGGCGGCGGCCTCTTCGACCTCCACGCGTTTGAGTCCTTCGAAGACGGTCAGCTTCGTGACGCGGCCCTTCTTGTGCGTTCCATCGCGAAGGATCAGCACGACGTCGGAGGCCTGCACGATGCGGCCGCGCTGGACCCGGCCGATGCCGAGGCGGCCGACGTACTCGTTGTAATCGATGGCGCTGACGAGCAGCTGCAGCGGTCCATTCGAACGGCCCGGCGGCGGAGGAATCCGCTTCAGGATCGCGTCGAACAGCGGGCGGCAGTCCTCGTTCGTGTGCTCGAGCTCGGCGCGGACGATGCCCTGGCGGCCGACCGCGTAGAGGATCGGAAAATCGATCTGCTCGTCGGAGGCGCCGAGCTCGACCATGAGGTCGAACACTTCGTTGACGACCTCGGTCGGGCGCGCGTCGGCGCGGTCGATCTTGTTGATGACGACGATCGGCAGCAACCCGAGGCTGAGGGCCTTGCGCAGCACGAATCGGGTCTGCGGCATCGGCCCTTCCGCGGCGTCGACGAGCAGGATGACGCCGTCGACCATCGACAGGACGCGCTCGACCTCACCGCCGAAATCGGCGTGACCCGGCGTGTCGACGATGTTGATCTTCACCTCGGACGGGTGGATGAAGTCCGCCGGCAGGTCGTGCCCGCTGGCGGTGTGGGTCGCTTCGTGATGGACGGCGTGTCCGAGCGCATCCGGCTGGTCCACCAGGTACCGGATCGAGGTGTTCTTCGACAGGATCGTGATCCCGCGCTCTTTCTCGAGGTCGTTCGAGTCCATCACCCGTTCATCCATCTGCTGATTGAGACGAACGGCGCCGGACTGCTTCAGGAGGGCGTCGACCAGCGTCGTTTTGCCGTGGTCGACGTGCGCGATGATCGCGACGTTGCGGATGTCGTATCGAAACTGCTGCATGCGCGCGGGTTAATCGTTCCGGTGAGATGCAAATTCCGCGCGAGGCGGAGGTTGCGCGGGAAGTCCCTCGGGGGATGCGCTCTCCGAGGGACTCAGGGACTCCGGAACTCAGGGACTAGTAGTAAATCTTGTACTCGTAGATGAACGTCGTCCGCTGCCCCTTCTTGGCCATCGGGTAGAACGACGCCTGCTGGAGCAGCTTAGCGTTCTCATCCTGAAGCCACTGGAGCCCGGTCGAGTTCTTGACGCACTTCACTTCGATGATCTTGCCGTCGGTGTTGACCTTGGCCTGATAGGCAAGCTCGCCCCGGGCGTTGACCTGCTCGACCTTCTTCGGCTCGACGTAGAAACGGGGAGTGCCGCTGTCTTCGAAGGCCTTTGCCTGTTCGGGGGTGGTCAGGTCGGTTGCGCGGACCCAGCCGCTCCCGTTGAAGGTCCGGATGAGCTTCCACTCGCCTTTGTTTTCGAGAACCGAGATCGCCTCGCTGAGGCCGTACGAGCCGGTGACCGGGGCGTCGACAGCGGGCTTGGCGTAAACGGTCATCGACGGCACGGCGACGTACTCGACGGCGATGGCGAGGCGCTCCTCGGCCGGAACCGGGGTATTCACGTCGCTGGCGACCGGGGCCGGCTTCTGCGTACACGCGAGGGCCGCAAAGAGCAGTGCGATGACGATCAAGTGCCTCATGGCAATTCCTCCACGGACACTTTGCATCGGGGGCGCGCATCGCTCCGTGACGGACACCTCGGAGCGGCCGCGGGAAGATCACGCCGCGGTGTGCGGAGCAGGGGGGAGATTCGAGGGGAGGCCCCTCATCCGCCTGCGGCACCTTCTCCCCGTCACCGGGGAGAAGGCTGTCGATGGGGCACGTTCCCGAGGGACTCAGGGACCGAGGGACCCCGTCTCCCGGGGCCCGGCCTAGTACGTGACCTTGTGGTAGTACTTGAACGGCTTCCTCTCGCCGTCGATCACGATCGGAAAGAACTTCGCCGATTTGAACGACTCGCCATTCTGCGAGGCGAGCGCGTCCGAGCCGGTCGTGTTTTGCAGGAGCTTGATCGCGACCACGTCGCCGTCGGTGTTGACGTCGGCCTCGAAGTAGATCTCGCCCTTCGCGTTCGTCGCGGTGACCGGCATCGGCATCCGCTCGAACTTCGGTGTCGGCGTCGACTCCGCCGCTTCCTTCGTCGCGGCGTCGACGAGGTCTGCCTTGCGCACCCAGCCGGCGCGCTCGCCGGTCCGGATCTCGACCCAATCCCCCTGCTCCGCGAGGATGGAGACCGACTCGCCGTTCTGGTAGGTCGCGATCACCGCCGCCCCTTCTTCCGGTTTGTCCAGCACCGCAAGCTCCGGAGTGCCGACGAAGCGGATCGACAGCGCCTCACGCTCCTCGGCGGTGCCGGTCGCGACAGGCGCCTCACTGGAACAGGCGAGCGCGGCAATGATCAGCACAGGCAGCAGGACGACAGTCTGTTTCATGCCGCAAACCATAGCAGAGGCCGGACCAGAACGAAGAGTGAAGAGTGAAGAGTGAAGAGTGAAGAGTGAAGAGTGAAGAGTGAAGAGTGAAGAGTGGCGCAGGCGTCTTCTCCCCAACTCCATTCTAGGAATCGGGCGACGCGTTTCTTTCACTCTTCACTCTTCACCCTTCACTCTTCCCTCAGGCCTTTTAGCCGAACACGTCCCGGCGGGTGAACAGCCCGTAGGCCACCGCCAGTGCGGCGAGCGCCCAGGTGCCGAGCAGCGCGATGCAGAACGTCATCGACATCCCTTCATAGGGAGGAGCCTGCCCGGTGTAGTAGTCGGCGAGCGGAAGCGCGCTGACGAAGAGGTACTTTCCTGCGGTCCAGTCGGGGCTGATGCGGGTGAGGATGGTGCCGCCGATGAGCGAGGCGAGCATGGTCCCGATCGAGGCCGCGCTCGACTTGAAGATCACCGACAGCATCAACGAGATCGAGGCGACCGTCAGGAGGGCGTACCACTCGAGGCCGTACGCGATGAGGGCGTCGCGCCAGAGCGGGAGCTGTTTCACCGTCTCGACGCGCAGCGTCTCCCCCGCGAGCTGGAAGCCGTTGAACGACGGGGCGGTCCAGCCGCCTGCCGGCAGCACCGGCGCGGTGACCGCGTACGCGAGCGCCGCCCCGACGGCGAGCGTGAGCGTCGTGAAGATCCAGAGCGTCACGAGCTTCGATGTCAGGATCTTCCATCGTCGAACGGGCCTCGTGAGCAGTAGCTTGTCGGTCCCCTCCGCGTTCTCGGCCGAGACGATGTCGCTGCCGAGCACCGCGATCAGCAGCGGGAGTAGGAGGAACCCCGCCGCGTTCGCGAACGACCGGACGACGAGCGGCGCGGTCGGCTGCTCCGGGTTGATCCCCTTGTCGAGGTAGAACTGCAGCCGGCCGATCTCGGCGCGCATCGAGCGGGCCCACGACTCGTTCACGTTGCCGCGCCGCAGCCGGTTCTCCCACCGCGCGATCCGTTCCTGCAGGTTGGCGCGCCAGTTCTCGTTCTGGTGCCGCTGCATCTGCCGGTGCTGCGAGTACGACACCAGCGTCAGGATCACGAGCATGATCCCGACGACGATCGCGAACCGGCGTCGACGAAGGAGCTTGAGGGTTTCGTTGCGAATGAGGCTCAGGAACATGGGAGTCCGGAAGAGTGAAGAGTGAAGAGTGAAGAGTGAAGGAGAGACGGAGACGACATCTGCAGTCCCCGCCGTCCTGCCACTTTGTTGCCCACCTCGTTCATTCTCACCGTCCGCCTTTCACTCTTCACTCTTCACCCTTCACTCTTCTAATTAGTCCACCGTCTCGCCGTGGGTAGTCTCGAGAAACATCTCCTCGAGCGTCTGCATCCTCGGCCTGATGCCGAGGACGTCGATGTCATTCGCCGTGAGGAGACGGACGATCGAGGGGATGGCGTCGTTCTCGGCGGCGACGAGGAGCTTGTCGTCGGACGCCGTCACGGCGTGGCCCATCCCTTCGATCAGCTCGCGGGCGCGATCGGCACTCGCGGCGTGGACCTCGATCGTCCGGCTGCTGGCGATGAGGTCGCGGACCGTCCCCTGCGTGACGATCTTTCCCTTGTGGATGATCGCCACGCGGTCGCAGATGAGCTCGATCTCAGCGAGAAGGTGGCTGGAGACGAAGACGGCCATCTTCCGGTCCTCGGCGAGATGCCGGAGCAGCTCGCGGATCTCGCGGATGCCGGCCGGGTCGAGGCCGTTCGCCGGCTCGTCGAGGATGAGGACGCGCGGGTTGCCGAGCAGCGCCTGCGCGATGCCGAGCCGCTGGCGCATGCCGAGGGAGTACGTGCCGACGCGCTGCTCGAGGCGATGCGCGAGATTGACCTGGGCCGCCACCCGCTCGATCTCGTCGTTCCCGACCCCGACCATCCTCGCGAAGTGCTCGAGGTTCTCGCGGCCGCTCATGAAGCGGTAGAGGTCGGGATTCTCGACGATGCAGCCGATGCAGCGGAGCGCGCGCTCGAAGTCGTGCCGCACGTCGAAGCCGCAGATCCGGACCGATCCGGCCGTCGGACGGATCAGACCGACGAGCATCCGAATCGTGGTCGTCTTGCCCGCGCCGTTCGGACCGAGGAACCCGAAGACCTCGCCGGGATGGAGCTCGAACGAGACGTCGTCGACGATCGTGCGATCGCCGATCCGTTTGGTCAGGTTCTGCGCCAGCAGAGCCGGCGTGGACGGAGGTGTCATCATCGGGAAGCGCATGTTAACGTCACGTCCGATGCGCCGTCTCTTCCTGTGGTACCTCCCGGCCGGCCTGGCTTTCATCGCCGCGCTCGTGTTCGCCTACGGTCTGGTGGCGTTCCTTCGCGGGGACACCGGCACGCCGGTCGAGATTCCGAGTGCGCGGATCGCACCCCAGCCGGTGCGCAGCGGCGTCATGCCGATCGTCCTCGGCGACTCCCTCGCGAGGGGCGCAGGGGATGAGCGTGGGCTCGGCATCAGCGGCCGGCTCGACGAAGAGCTGGGCAGCCGGCGGATCCCCGCGCAGCGAACGGTGAACCTCGGCGTCAGCGGCGCGCGCACCGCGGACCTTCTCCGGCGCCTCGAGGCACCGAATGTCCGTCAGCTCATCGCGGAGGCGAACGTCGTCATCGTCTCGATCGGCGGCAACGACCTCTGGGGCGGTGCCGGCTTCCGTGACGGTGCGCCGCCGAATCCCGAAGAGGTCATGGGCGGTGTGCTCGAACAGGTCGGCGAAGTCGTGAAACGGGTGAGGGAGGCGAATCCCGGCGCGCGGATCTTCTTCGTCGGGCTCTACAACCCGTTCGCCGCGAACCCGGCCGGCACCCAGCTCACTCCGCTCGTGAACCGCTGGAACGCCGACCTCCTCGCGCGCTTCGGCTCGGATCCGAACTTCGTGCTGGTGCAGACCGCGGACCTCTTCACGCACCGCGACCGGCTGTCGGTCGACCGCTTCCATCCGGGCGGCGAAGCCTACGGCCTGATCGCGAGACGAATCGCCGACGCGCTGTAGCGAAT
>JBAQWH010000223.1:0-2307 GCA_049298815.1 Thermoanaerobaculia bacterium
GCTCCTCGCTTCCGGCCGCGCCGATCGCGAGGCCGAGCGGCAGCCTCGTGGCGCCCCGCATGATGAAGCCGGTGCCCCCTTCGAGGTCCGCCGTGATCAGCAGCGGAAGCTTCGAGGCCCGCTGCAGGTCGTTGACCAGCAGCGCGACGCCGGCAGGATCGCCGGTCATCACGTGGTAGCCGCCGAGGTGGTATTTCGTGAGGCTGTCGCGGAGTTTCTGGAACTCTTCGCTCCCCTGCGGCCGGAAGCCGCCCGAGCCGACGTAGGGGAGAAGGAGCTGTCCGATCTTCTCGTCCAGCGTCATCGATCGAAGGGTCTTGTCGACCCAGTCTGCGGCGGAGGCGGTGGCGGCGACGAGTGTGAGAATCAGCAGCAGCGCGATCTTTTTCATGTTCCGTCTCGACTCGGCTGCAAAGAGTACCGCCATCGCCCCCCGTCTGATGGAACGCGACGTTCCCCGACCGGCGCGAATCCGATTTCGAACACGAACTCGATTTCGGGCGCATATTGGAGGAGCGCGGCGGTCGCGCGGACGGAGGCGGAGATGAGGATTCTCACGGCGGCAGTCACGCTCCTGGTTCTGGCCGGCTGTGCGGCCTCCCCCCGGCCGGCGACGATCCCGGTCGTTGCGCTCGACCAGGCCGGCCAGTTCGCAGGGCATTGGCGAGGGCAGCTCGACGCGCGGGACGACCGTCTGGACGGACCGATCGAGTTCCGCATCGAGAAGGGCGGCATGACCATCCTCACCTCCCCGAAAGAGAAGACGCACGTGCTCTGGATCCGCGTGCAGGGCGACAAGCTGACCGGAGCGATGTCGAGTTACTTCGATCGGGAGCGTCATGCGGAGGTCTACACGACCTTCGAGGCAGTCCTCGACGGCGCGGTCCTGCGCGGACGGCTCGTCGAGCGGATCAAAGGGGAGTGGATCGAAGCCGGGACGTGGGCGGCCGACCGCGTGACGGGGGAGTCCCTGAGTCCCTGAGTCCCTCGGTTCCTCGGTCCCTCGGGAGGTACCATTCCGGCCGTGAGAACCGTCAGACTGGCCGCGACCGCCGTTGCGCTCGCGGGTTTCCTTCTCGGCTGCGCGACAGCGGCGCGCCCACCCCGCATCCCCACCATCGACCAGCTCACGCTCGACGAGAAGATCGGACAGATGTTCGTCTTCGCGTCGAGCGCTCCGTACATGAGCGAGTCGTCGCCTGCGTACCGCGAGCTCCTGCGGCAGGTCAAGGAGAACAAGGTCGGAGGGGTGATCTGGTCGATCTCGAACGTTTACGAGACCGCGTGGGTCACCGAGCGGCTGCAGAGCGCGGCCCGCGTGCCCCTCATCATCGCCGCCGATCTCGAGAACGGATCCGGCATGCGCTTCCAGGACACGACGACGTGGCCGTCCGCGATGGCGGTCGCGGCGACCGGCGATCCGGTCTTCGCCGAGCGCCAGGGGGAGATCACGGCGATCGAATCGAAAGCGATCGGAGTGAACCAGATCTACGCCCCGGTCGCGGACGTGAACGTCAACCCCGACAACCCGGTGATCAACACGCGCAGCTACGGTGAGGATCCGGCGGAAGTCGGCCGCTACGTGGCCGCATTCGTCCGCGGTGCGCAGCGCGGCGGCGTGCTCGCGACGGTGAAGCACTTCCCCGGGCACGGCGACACGAAGACCGATTCGCATCGCTCGCTCCCGGTGCTCGAGATGTCGCGTGAGCGGCTCGAGGCGGTGGAGCTCGTCCCGTTCCGCGCCGCCATCGAAGCAGGCGTCGGGTCGGTAATGTCGGGCCACGTCGCGATCCCTGCGCTCGACGACACTCCAGCCCCTCTCCGCGATCGTGCGGAGGCAGCACGCGACAACCCCGATGCGCTCGAGGAGAACGAGACCGAGGGAGGAACGGTGCCGGCTTCGGTCTCGCCGAAGATGCTCGCAGGTCTGCTGCGACGCGACCTCGGTTTCACCGGACTGATCGTCACCGATTCCTTCTCGATGGGCGGCGTCGTCTCGCGTTTCGCGCCCGGGGAGGCCGCGATCCGCGGGATCGAGGCGGGCAATGACCAGATCCTCAAGCCGGCCAACATCGATCTCGCGATCGCCGCCGTGAAGGAGGCCGTCCGGACGGGGCGGATCACAGAAGCACGCATCGACGAATCGGTCCGGCGGATCCTCGCAGCGAAGGAGCGGTTCGCCCTCGGAGGTGCCTCGCAGGAGGCGATCTTCCGGACCGTCGACGTCGAGGAACATCGGCGCGTCGCCTCCGAGATCGCGACGCGCGCGATCACGCTCGTGCGTGAGGAGGCGGGAGTCCTTCCGCT
>JBAQWH010000224.1:0-5549 GCA_049298815.1 Thermoanaerobaculia bacterium
CGGCCCCGCGTTCGCCGCGAACGGAGGGAAGCCGGCAGCGAACGTGGGCGAAGCCATGCCGCGAGACGACGCGAAGCTCTGCCGCGAAGCGGCGACGGCGATTAGCCGGGGGTTGAGCGAAGCGATACCCCCGGGGCGATGACGCGAATGCATTGCGCCCTGGAGGGGCGCTGGAGCGATGAATCCGGCGCTCGACGCCGGTCAGAAGAGGTCGGGCAGATGCTCGAAGTTCTGCATCGCGGCGACGGTGCGCGGGGAGATGTCGCCGAGGTAGAAGGTCAGTGTCTCGAGCGTCGCCACGGGAATCGGGTATCTCGTCACGAACTCCACCGAGACCTCGCGCGATCGGTCCTCCGAATGCGGATCGAGGATGTCGTCCACGGCGCGCTCGTTCGGATCGACGATCGTCGCGCGCACGTCCGCTGCATCGAACGCGGCGGCGAAGTGCTCCTTGCGGTAGCCGTAGTGCGTGCAGGCGAGATAGGCGACGACGGGCGCGTCCGGACGCTGCGTCTTCGCGAGCGCGACGCCGACCCACTTCCCGATCTCTGCTGCCGTCCTCGCCCCCTCCCGATCCTCGGAGATCGTGTCGGCGAGCCCGGGACACGCCTGGCTGACGATGCGCGACGGGTTGACTCCGCGCTGCACGAGGATGCGCGGATAGGCGCCGGCATCGATCGTCGTCTGCGTCCCGAAGATCATCGCAACGCTCTGCGGATCGAATGCGAGCTCGCGGAGAAGAAGCTCGGCTCCGGTCTCGACGATCCCCTTCACGGGAGTCGCACCCTGGGCGAAGAACGGTGTGTCGGGCAGGAGCACCGAGAGCGTGTTGCAGGCGACGTAGATCGAGTCGGGAGCGAAGCGCGCGTCGACGCTCCGGAGGAAGCGGTCGAAGGTCGCGATCTTCTCGTCGCGCGTCGGCATCGAGTTGTAGCCGAAGTCGTTTGCCGGAGCCGCATTGGCGAACGTCAGCCTGACCGGCTCCGTGAACCCGTGCGTGCGCACGAACCTCTCGGCATACGCCACCACCGAAAGACCGCCGACTCCCGAGTCGGTGATGAGGACGTGCATCGCTACCCCTCGAGCTCGAACCCGCCGGTCATGAGGTCGATCAGGATCGGGACGTGCCGGTCTTTCAGCGCGTAGAGGGACGCATTCTCGAGCTCGAGCGTGACGAGGGTCAGGCGTTGTTCGCTCGCCCACGTTCCCATCGATCCCGGGGTCGGGTAGCCGATCTCGGTGAGGAACGGGAGCGAGCAGCGCTCCGCCAGCTGCCGGCCGAGATGAGATGCGCCGGAGTCGTCGATACAGGCGAGAGCGGAGTGGAGGCTGACGACCGCGCGCGGCTCGAGCTGGGCGAGCAGCATGATCAGCGCGGTGGTCTCGGGCTCGGACGCCGGCTGCGCTCCGGTGGTCAAAGAAATGTCGCGTGCGTCGCTCTCGCGGCTTTTGTAGAAGACAGGATCGGGACTCCAGTTCGACGTCGGAAAGTTCCGGTTCAGGTCGACGCCCCGGGCGTTGCCGCGGGTCCCGCGCAGCATTCCGTCGGGGTTGCCGCAGAGGATCACGGCGGCATCCAGGCCGCCGCGGGGGATGCATCGCAGCGCTTCCGACACGACGACGGTCGTCTCGGCTTCGTCTCCGTGGATCGCTGCGAGCACGACGATCTCCGCGGTCCCGCTGTCGGGGAGGAAGACGGTGATCGGGAGTCCTTCGACCGAGGTCCCGTAGACCTTGCTGGCGTGACGGATCTCGCCGCGCTCGCGTCGCTCGACCAGCCGCTGCTCCGTTTGGTGGTTCATCCGGTCTCCCCCCGATTTCGATCGAATCATATCGTCCGTGGCGTGGAGGTCTTCGCCGCTCCGTGGCTGACCGGAGGCTTCGACAACGCCGCGGTGCGTCAACTCCTGAAACATCGCGCCTCGGGCGGAAGGTGTAGGCTGCCGTGCGGAGGATCCCATGCGTCGATTCGTCATTACGATCTTGCTCGCGGCTCTCGTTGCCATCCCTGCGTTCGCCGAAGAGGTGGGTGCGGAGCTGCAGGCCAGCGTTCCTGCCCTGTCAGCGCTCCATGAGGTCGTGGGGCCGCTGTGGCACGACGCGTGGCCGAACAAGGACTACGCCCTCATCCGGAGTTCGTTGCCGAACCTCGCGAGGGGGGTCCAGGCGGTTGCCGCGGCGAAGCTTCCCGGCATCCTCCGCGACAAGGCGGCCGACTGGAAGACCGGCGTCGCGACGCTCGAGAAGGCGGTTGCCGATTCCGGGAAAGCGGCTGCGGCCAACGACGAGAAGGGGATGCTCGACGGCGTGGAAGCTGTGCATTCGGCCTTCGAGGGGCTGGTCCGCGTGGTCAAGCCGCCGATGAAAGAGCTCGACGCCTACCATCAGGTCCTCTACACGCTCTACCACAAGGCCCTTCCGGCGGGCGATCTCGTCGCGATACGGGACGCCGGCGAGGAGCTGGATTTTCGATGCGAAGCGTTGCTCGCCGCGCCGCTGCCGCGCCGCGCCACCGGCCGTGAGCAGGCGGTCAAGGACGCGCTCGCGGCGCTCTGCAAGACCACTGCGGAACTGCGCGCCCTGCCGGCCGATGCCGGCCGCGAGGTCGTTGTGGCCGCGGTCGAGAAGACGCACACCGCCTATCAGGCAAGCGAGGCAGCGTTCGAGTCGAAGTAACTCACCAGCTTTGGTAGATCGGCATCGCTGAGGGCTGGGAGGCACCGTTCTTGCCGACCAGCCTCAGCTGATGTCGTACTTGTGGGTCGTACTCGCCACCCTTTTCGTCACGCTCGTGATCCAGAACCTGGTCACGGGAGAGAAGAAGATCGAGCGGCGCATCGCCCACCTCTACGGCGTGCGCGACGGCCGCTTTCTCCGTGCGATGGGGAGCCTCCTCGGGCCGCCGGTCGTCGCCGGCAACGATGTCCGTGAGCTGATCAACGGCGAGCAGATTTTCCCGGCGATGCTCGAGGCGATCCGCGGGGCGCGACGTTCGATCACGTTCGAGACGTTCATCTACTGGTCGGGCGCGATCGGGCGGCAGTTCGCGGAGGCGCTGGCGGAGCGAGCGCACGCGGGGGTGAAGGTCCACGTGCTCCTGGACTGGGTCGGGGCGAACAAGCTCGACGACGAGGCGCTCGGCCTGATGCGCGACAGCGGCGTCCAGGTCGAGAAGTACCACCCGCTGCGCTGGTACAACCTCGGGCGGGTCAACAACCGGACGCACCGCAAGCTGCTCGTCGTCGACGGCACGATCGGGTTCACCGGAGGCGTCGGCATCGCGGACAAGTGGAACGGTGCTGCCCGCAATCCCGATGAGTGGCGCGACAGCCATTACAGGATCGAAGGGCCGGTCGTCGCACAGGTGCAGGGCGCCTTCATGGACAACTGGATGAAGTCGCGCGGCGAAGTCCTCCACGGCGACGACTACTTCCCTCCGCTGACTGAACGCGGGCGGCACGACGCGCAGATGTTCAAGAGCTCGTCGACCGAAGGGAGCGAGAGCGTCCGGCTCATGTACCTGCTCACCATCGCCAGCGCCGAGTCGAGCATCCTCCTCGGGAACTCCTACTTCGTCCCGGACGACCTGTCGGTGGAGACGCTGGTGTCAGCCGCAAAACGTGGAGTGCGCATCGAGATCATCGTGCCGGGCAAGGAGATCGACACCCACGTCACGCGGCGAGCCTCGCGATCGCGGTGGGGGAAACTGCTCGAGGCAGGCATCCAGATCCACGAGTTCCAGCCGACGATGTTCCACTGCAAGACGGTGATCGTCGACGGCGTCTGGGTGTCGGTCGGCTCGACGAACTTCGACAGCCGCTCGTTCCGCCTGAACGACGAGGCGAATCTCAACATCCACGACGAGGAGTTCGCTGCGCGGCAGACCGCGATCTTCGAAGCGGACAAGGCGCGCTCGCGCCGGATCTCGCTCCAGGAATGGCAGAACCGCCCGTTCGCCGAGAAGGTCATGGAGCACACCGCGGGACTGCTTCGGTCCCAGCTCTGAGGGTGCGAACGGCGGCCGCGCAGCGGGCGACAGAACACTGGAGGGTTTCTGCCGCCCGCTACGCGGGCTCCTTTTTTAGGCCCGACTTGTTCGCCCCGGCTGAAGCCGGGGCCTAATCTCTGTCGGCCGCCACGCGGCCGAGGCGAATAGCCGGGGGCGGAGCGGCAGCGACGCCCCCGGGATTCTGCGCCATGGTTGGATGCGCCCTGACGGGGCGCTGGCGCATGGGATCCAGCGCCCTGTCAGGGCGCTATTGATTTTCGTCGTCGGTCCGGGGGGTTCGCTTCGCTCAACCCCCGGCTAATCGCCAACGCGGCTTCGCCGCGATCTGGACTCTCGCGGCGAAGTGTCCAAGACCCAGGGTGCGCCTCCGGCGCGCCTTACCCGCACAACCTCGCCCACGAAATCAGAGGCGCTTCGCGATCCAGACCCAGTAGCGCGGGCCGCGCGAGCGGCCGGTGCTCCCGATCTTCTGGATCTCGGCGGCGAAGCCGTTCTGGTTGAGGCGGCGCGTGAAGGCGGGATCGTCGGCGGACGACCAGATCGCGAGGTTTCCGTCAGGACGGAGCGCGGCGTGTGCTGCACCCAGGCCGGCAACGGTGTAGAGGCGATCGTTCCCTTTGGCCACGAGGCTCGTGGGACCGTTGTCGACGTCGAGCAGGATCGCGTCGAACGCGTTGCGGCTCTCGCGAATGACCTTCGCGACGTCCATCGTCCTGACGACCGTGCGCCGGTCACTCAGCGGCGATCCCGCGGCACTGCCCATCGGGCCGCGATTCCACTCCACGACCTCGGGGACCAGCTCTGCGACGGTGGCCTGTCCCGACGGACCGATCGCTTTCAGCACGGCCGCGAGCGTGAAGCCCATCCCGAGTCCGCCGATCAGCACGTGTGCGCGGGCGACGTCTTTCAGCCGCGCGCAGGCGATCTCGGCCAGCGCGTCTTCGGATCCGTGCACACGCGTGTTCATCAATTCGTAGCCGTCGACGCGGATCGAGTACTCGTCGCCCCGCTGCTGGAGCACGAGCTCTCCATTGCCGCCGGGCACGCGCGCTTTGGCGATGAGGGACCAGGGGAGCATGTCGATTCGGATGGTATCGCGGGCGCTCGAGGTCAGGCGCGGCGCCAGCGCCGCTCGCCGCTCTCGAGGCGCCCGAGGAGCCGCAGGTAGCCGTCGAGGATCGTGAGCGGATGGGGCGGGCAGCCGGGGATGAAGAGGTCGACCGGCAGCATGCTCTCCGCGCCGTCGTGCTGTTCGGGGTGGCCGTTGTAGATCCCGCCGGAGATCGCGCAGGCGCCGATGGCGACGACGATCTTCGGATCGGGAATCGCGTCGTACGTCTTCTGCACCGCGAGCCGCATGTTCTCCGGGATCGGTCCGAGGAGGACGAGCCCGTCGGCGTGACGCGGTGAGGCGACGTACTGGATGCCGAAGCGGCCGATGTCCCAGCCGATCGTGCCGAGCACGTTGACGTCGGCCGCGCAGCCGTTGCAGTCGCCTGCGCTGACGACGCGGAGTTTGAGCGAGCGGCCGAACAGGCGG
>JBAQWH010000225.1:0-5052 GCA_049298815.1 Thermoanaerobaculia bacterium
CCCCAGGCCGCTGGCGTTACAGCCCGCGACCGAATGTCTCAGGCCGAACCTGCATCCTCCTCACGGCGCGAGTGGATCGCCAGCCCGTACCTTCACTACACGGCCGACGGCGTCTACAACCCGATCACCGACGCGCGTCTCGGAACCGACGAGCCTGCCTTCGTCCAGTTCCGTGCGGCGGCCGACGACGGGACCTACGACGAAGCGCTCGTCCGCGACGGCTGGCTCATTCCGGCCGGCGAGGACCTCTCGCGCCGCTACCGCCTGAAGATCGTCTCGCTCGAGACCGTGACGACCTGCAACCAGAAGTGCTACTTCTGCCCGGTCTCCGTCGCTCCGCGCGAAGACGAGGAGATGCCGACGGAGACATTCGAGCGGATCGTCAGCGAGCTGATCCCGTACCGCGAGACGATCGACGGGGTCTTCCTGCAGAGCTACAACGAGCCGACGATCGACCGACGCTTCGTAGACCACTGCAGGACGCTCTTCAACGCACGCCTTCCGGTCGCCGTGCTCAGCAATGGCTCGGGGCTTACGCCGGCCAAGGCCGATGCGCTTCTCGAAGCGGGACGGCTCCGCTTCCTCTGCATCAACATCTCGACGCTCGACCCCGAGAAATACGAGCGTGACCGCGGGCAGAACCACGCGGGCGTCGTGACCCGCAATCTCGACTATCTCAAGACCCTCCAGGTCGCCGACGAGATGCGGATTGTCGTCCTTGGCAGCGGCGACGCGGAGCACGACGAGAACTTCCGCCAGATCAGCGAGCGATACAGCGGTAGCCGCTTCGAGGTCGCGCAGCACCTGACCGTGGACCGCGGCTTCTGGAACCTCGAGGTCGGACGCAAGGCCGAGAAGCGTGAAGGACGTCTTGCTGGCTGCGAGCTGATCGGATCGCGCCCACTGCAGCATCTCCACATCACGGCGACCGGCAAGTGCATCCTCTGCTGCCAGGACTACGACGAGAACTACGTCGTGGGCAACCTGCACGACAGCAGCGTGCGAGAAGTGCTCGAAGGCGACTCGATGGCGCAGATGCGACGCTGGGCCTACGGCGTCGAGGACTCGCCCGAGGATTTCATCTGCCGCAGCTGCGTTTTCGCGATCACGGTCTGAGGGGATGCCGTCGAGGTGGGCGCCAAGCCGCTTCGCGGCTCGGTGATGGTCTGCTCGAACCCAACGGCTGACGCCGTGGGCTACGTCCTATCGCCGCTCCGCGGCTTCAAGCGCGACGCAAAGTACTGCTCGAGTCGCCGGCCGGTCTGCTCGGCGCGGAACTGCTCGACCACCTGCCGTCCGCGACGCGAAAGCCTCTCACGCAAAGACGCGTCGCTCAGCAAGCGCACCAGCGCTTCTCCCATCGCCCGCCCGTCGCGTGGCGGCGCGAAGAGCGCACAGTCGCGCACGCGGTCCCACGACCTGAAGGAGGGGATCGACGACATCACGCCGGGCAGACCCGAAGCCATCGCTTCGGCAGCAGGGAGGCCGAAGCCTTCCTCCTCGAGGCTCGGTGCGAGGAAGAGATCGCACGACCCGACGAGCCGCGCCATCGCTGCAGTGTCGATCCCCACGTGGAACTCCGCCGCGAGCTCTGCCGGCTCACCCGTTGCCGGCTCCCACTGCGATGCCCGGATCAGCTGGAGGTCGTGCCCCGCCGCATGCCGCACCGCCTCGTATCCGAACTCGATCCCTTTGAAGTCCGCCTGCATCGGCCCGACGAGGAGGACGCGGAGCGGCGACGACTCCCGCCGTCGCGGCTGAAAAAATTCGCCGTCGACGATCTGCCCGACGTACGTCGCATCGTCGCTGAAGGGGCGGCAGACCTCGACGAGATGCGGAGAGACCGTGATCTTCGGAAGCGGGAGAGAGTACGCTCGGTCGATGTCGGCCTTCTGCGACTGATACGCCGTGAAGCCGCCTTCGTAGCCCTGGCAGAAGTGGATGGCGCGCGCTCCTGCGACCTTGTGAGCCGCAGCGAGCGTCGTCCAGAAGGTGCCGACGACGAAGTCGAACGTCGAGGCATCGAACGCGTCCATCGCTTCGACGCGCGTCCACTTCGCAACGGAACGCCGCCATGCCGGCGGATCGCCCTTCGAGACGAGCGTGACGTCGTGGCCAAGCTCCGTGAGGATGTCGGCATGCGCGACGACCACCCGAGTTCCGCCGGCGATCGAGGAGTCTTCGAGGAGGTAGGCGAGCTTCATCGGCTGAACTGCATCAGGCGATAGACGTAGTCGCCTGAGCCATAAGAGGCCGCGTAGGTCGCACCGCTGACGAGAAGGTCGTCGAGTTGCTGAGGCGCGAGGCTCAGGTCTTCGATCAGTCGTGCGCGGTATTTCGGGATTCGCTCGAGAAAGTAGGGAACGGTGCGCGCGGCACCGGCGGAGAGGTCGATGTCCTCGGTCTTCGTGAATCCGTGGCGCGCGGCCGCCGAGAAAAACGGTCCGAGCGCATGCAGTGGGGTGTCCTCGGAGATCGCGAACTCGTCGAGCACGATTACGCGGGACGTCAGCGCCGCCGCGCGCGCGAACAGAGCGTCGCTCTCGATGTACTGGGACGACTCCTGGAAGAGCACGACGTCGTAGCGGCGACCTGGGTCGTGGTCCTCGAACCGGGCACAGGCGAGCCGGAGCGTCTGTCCGTAACGGCTTCGCGCCATGGCGACCTGCCCCTCGTCCGGAGTGATGCCCTCCGCCTCATAGCCTGCATTCGTCAGCCGTGCCAGCGTCGTTGCGAGGCCGAGGCCGACGTCGAGGATCGAGGCGGGCGGAGGGGGAAGGCGCTCGAAGAGCATCCCGGTGGAGCGCTCCTGAGCGTCGGACAACGACTCGCCGGGCGACGCGAAGATCCCATAGTGAAGGTAGACCGGTTCCGAGCCTTCCAGCGTCAGGAGGTGCATGAAGACGTTCAGGGGAAAGGTGAAATCGCGATAGGGCAACGGCACGGGGCGCAAGAGTAAAGGCTGAAGGCGCAAGAGTGAAACGGGAAGTTCACCTTTCTTTCGAATCCTTCACCCCTCCTGCATCGTTACCCGGATGATGCGTATTTCACTTCTTGCCGCGATCGCGGCGCTTCTCCTCGCGGGCGCGTGCCGCAATGAGCCCGCGGCTCCTCCAAGCCAGCCCGCGCCTCCCTCCCCCTCCGCCACCCCGGCGTCGGTCACGACGGATCTCAGCGGGGCCCACATCGACACGAAGATCGACCTGATTCCCGACGTCCTCCAGAATGCCGCGATCGGTACCGAGCGCGATGCGGACGGGGCTGTCTCTGCAGAGCTCGCGACCCTCCCGGCCAACAAGCCTCTGTACCTCACGATGTGGTTCCGCTCCTCACCGCCGGAGCTTCAAGTGGCCGCGCGGTGGCTCGACGAGAAGGGGGCCGAGGTCGCCGTCGAGCGCCGTGGAGCCAACGGCGAGCCGGTCGTCACCCTGGCCGTCGACAAGGGCCTGCCGAAAGGCGTCTACAAGGTCGAGGGCTACTGGGGCGGGAACCTCGTGCTCGAGAGAATCGTAACGGTCGAGTAGCGCCTGCGAGGAACCCTCGGGATTTGTCCGAGGGACCGAGGAACCCAGGGACCGAGGGACTCAGTTGTGCGCGGGATCGCCGCTTCGGCGATAAGGCGCGAGGAACCGCAGCGTCTCGACGCGGTTCGACAGTTCCGTGGCGATCTCTTCCGCGCGCGCCGCGACCTCGCTCATCTCGAGCAGGTTCTGCTTCTCTTCGACGTCGAGGTTGAGCGACATGATGACCGCGTTCGTCAGCGAATCGAGGCTCACGGTCTCGATCTCCGGGACCGTCGCCTGATCCGGAAGGTAGTGCAGGTACTGCTGCGAGAGTCCGGCGAGATGCTCGCGGCGCCGAGCGGCCTCGTCGTCCGTTGGATGGGTCTCCGGCGCGGCGATCACGCGCGCCGTGCGGTACGGAACCCGCGAGACTTCGCCCAGGATGCGGAATCGGATGTCGCCTCGGACGACCATGTTGTAGCGCCCGTCGTCGAGCGAGACCGTCTGTTCGATGGTTCCGAGGGTTCCGACGTCGAAGGTCGGCGGCGTGCCGAAGTAGTCGGCCTCCCACCCCGGCTTGAGCAGGACGATTCCGATCCGGCCGTCGGTCTCGAGCGCGTCCTTCACGAGCTGCCGGTAGCGAGGCTCGAACACGTGTAACGGCAGCCGCGTGTGCGGGAAGAACACGATGTTCGGCAGCGGAAAGAGGGGCAGGAGAAACTCCCCCTCGGGTAACGCGGGCATCGTGGCAGACTCTAGCAGAACGCGTCCGCGAGGCGCTGTATCGCTTCGCGCCGCGCACGGGTGCGCTGGACGAGAAACGCGCCGATCCGCGGCGTCCCGACCGTGCCGACGAGCCAGGCGAGGGCCTCCGGACTCGAGAGGACCGAGGCGATCGCGCGACTCCAGCGGATCCGGCCGGCGAAGAGCTTCCGGTGAGTCTTCGCGTACGAGCGCTCGATCTCCAGTCGGCGGGTGGGCTGCTCGAGTGCCTGCAGGACGGCGGAGGCCGCGATGAGCGCCGACTGCATCGCCATCGCCATGCCGTTTCCCGTCAGCGGGTCGATGATGCCGGCCGCGTCTCCGATCATGAAGACCCCCTGCTCGACCGGAGACCTCGCGCGGAAAATGACCGGCTCCGAGGAGAGGTACGAGGACTGCGCCGGCTCGTGGCGGGCGAAGAGCTCGTCGATCTCCGGCCGCTCCGTCCGGATGGCCTCGACGAACGCGTTCCATTTACCGCGATGTCCGGCGAGGCGGTTTGCGTGAACGAGTCCGCAGATGTTGGTCAGTCCGCCCTCGACCGCGTTCACGCCGAGGTATCCCTCGGAAAACGAGTAGAGCTCGACGGCGTCCGGCTGCCGCGCCGCGAAAAAGTGCCGCTTGAATCCGAAGCTGCGATGGGTCCGGTCGCCGACGAAACGGCGTTGCAGCTGCGTGTCGATCCGTCCCCAGCGGCCCCAGGCACCGACGATGACCCGCGGGGTGATCCGCCGCGTGACCCCTTCGCGCTCGACGACCAGAGTCCCGGCGTCGAGCGCCGTGGTCG
>JBAQWH010000226.1:0-7962 GCA_049298815.1 Thermoanaerobaculia bacterium
TAGCCGGGGGCGGAGCGAAGCGACGCCCCCGGATCTCACGCGAGAAAACGTTGCGCCCTGGAGGGGCGCCGGACCGCCGGAAGCCGGTGGCGCGCTACGGGCCTTCGATGATCCGGATCATCGCTGAGCCCTGGCGCTCGATCCCGGCGCTGACCTCGCGAAGCACCGCGTCAGTGGAAGCCGCCGGCGTCGCCTCGAATCCTGTCCAGCTGTTGCGTCCTCGCCGCTTGGAGTGCAGTAGAGCGCGGTCGGCCAGCTGGAGCGTCTGCTCCCACGTCAGACCCGTGACGTCGTGATCGATGAACGGGAACGAGGCGAAGCCGAGCGAGATCGTCGGGCGCGTCGACGCGTTGAATCCGAGGTCCAGCCCCGCGGCACCTGCGCGGAGGCGCTCGACGATCTGACCCGCATGCTGGCGGCCGGCCGACCGGAGGACGAGCACGAACTCGTCGCCGCCAAGCCGCACCGCTACGTCGCCCGCCCGCGCGTTCGACTGCAGCAAGTCGGCTACCGCGCGGATCGCGCGATCTCCCGCGTCGTGCCCGAACGCGTCGTTGATCTCTTTCAGGTTGTCGAGGTCCGCGGCGACCAGAAGGAGGTATTCGAGATGCTGATCCGATCCCGCCTCCGGATGATGCGTCCTCAGAGTCTGCGGAATCTCGTGCTTCAGCCACGTGGCGAGGTACCGGCGGTTGTACAGACCGGTGAGCGGATCGGTGACGCTGGCGCGACGGAGGACTTCCTGCTCGGCGAGGGCGATGCGGATGCGCGTCCTGCGACGCGCCTCATGGACGATCGCTGCGAGCACGACGAGAGCGAGGGCGATCCAGAGGGCGATGGCAGCCGGCGTTCTCCACCACGGCGGAAGAATCCGGATCTGCAGCGTCGTCTCCTCCGCACTCCACACCCCCGATTGAGTTCGAGCCCGCACCCGGAAGAGATAGCTCCCCGGCGCGAGACGCGTGTACGTCGCCGTCCGCCTGTCCGCGCTCGTCTCGATCCACTCGGTGTCGAACCCGTCGAGGCGATGCGCGAACCGCACGCCCTGCGGATCGCTCACACCGGGGGCCGCCATCTCGACGGAGAAGACCACCGCACTGGGACCGAGCGTCACTTCGCGGGCCGCGTGAATGCCCGTCCGCAGCGGCGAGTCCGGGTCGATCCACGAGGGGACCACCTCGCGATGCAGGACCTCGAGCGAGGTGAGCACGACGGGCGGCCTGTGCGGGTTGTCCGTGACCAGCCGAGGGTCGAAAGCCGTAATGCCTCTCCCCGCGAGGTAGAACGTGCCGTCCCGTCCGCGAGCGGCACCGCCGTCGACGTAGCCGGTGCCCTGCACGCCGTGGGCAGCTCCGAACTGGACGGCGCGGGCCGTCGTCGGGTCGTAACGCGTGATCCCTCGTTCGCCCGCGATCCAGAGCACGCCCGCCTCGTCGGCCAGGATGCTCGCCACCGACCGGCTCGGGCTCTCCCCGACATCGATCCACTCGATCGGGCCGCCGCTTGGCGCGAGCCAGCCGGCTCCGAGCGCCGTGCCGATCCAGACGATCCCACGGTCTTCCATCACGACATTGAGGCGGCCGCGCGACTTGATCTCCGCGTCCCCGATGCGACGGACCGTCAGCGCACCGTTCTCGAGGTCGGCGCGAAGGAGATCGCCGTCGGCCCACGCGAGCCACAGCCTTCCACGCGCCGGGGCATGGACGAGGGTCAACTCTTCGATCGAGGGGAGCATCACGCTCTGCATCACTGCATCGCCGCCGTTCGTCAGGCGATACAGCGCTCCGCGGGTGACGATCCAGATGTGATCGTCGCCTCCGGCGAGCGCCTCGATCCGGATTCGGTCGAGCCCTGCCGCGCGCACGGCTCGACTCGGCGCGAGGCGGCGTCCCGTGGCCCCGTCCAGCTCCACCAGCCCGGTCGTCGTTCCCGCGAACAGTCTCGGCCCGGCGAACGCGATCGCCGTGAGATCTCCCTCGAACGGGATCGTCGTGAACGAGTCGTTTTTCGGATCGCCGACCACCAGCACCTCGTTCCGCGTCATGCACCACAGCCGGCCGTCGGGACCCTCGGCCAGCCGGGTCACATCGTTGTCCGGCAGCGACTCCGGCCGGCCCGGTGTACTCCGCAGCGTCCGGAACGGTTGCGAATAGAGGTTCAGCTGGCTGAGGCCTCCATTCCACGCCCCGACCCACAGGCTCCCCCCGCTGTCCTGATGCACCGCAGCCACATCGTCCTCGGCGAGGCTTTCTTCGTTCCCGGGCTCGTGTCGATAGGTGATGGTCTCCCGCGTCCTCGGGTCGAAGCGCGTCACGCCGGCTCCACGCCCTCCGATCCACAGCTTCCCCCCGTCGCCGGCCGAGGCGATCGTGAGGACGAAACGGGCAAGCTCGGGATACTCCGTCACCGCGCCGCTCTGCGGGTCGAAGCGCAGCGGCGGCGCACCCTGACGTCCCAGCCAGAGAGCTCCCCCTTCGACGTGAATGACCCGCACCAGCCCGACGTCTCGGAGCACGACCTTCGCCTCCACGTCCAGCATCCCGCCGCTCCCGCCCGTCCGCACTGCGAAGAGTTGCCCTCCCGCTGCGACCCAGAGGTTGCTTCCCTCGCCCAGCGCGACAGCCGTCACCACGGCGCCACCGACGGCGTCGACCGGGTGGGTCTGGGCCACCTTCCCCGGGGCTCGAGTCCAAAGCCTTCCCCTTAATCCGGCGAACCAGAGGCGGCCGTCGGCGGCCACACGAAGCGTGTTGAGACGGACGCCGATGCCGGGAGGGGTGACCGATTCGCTGAACCGGCCGGTGGTGACATCGAGATGCTGCAGGCCGGTCGAAGTCCCGATCCAGAGATCTCCCCGCGAATCGGGGGTGATCGCCCGGATGAAGCCGTCGCGGAGACGTCCGGGCGCAGGGCTCTGCTGGTACACCTCGAACTCGTACCCGTCGAAGCGGTTCAGCCCCTCCTGCGTTCCGAGCCAGAGGAACCCGTACCGGTCCTCCGCGATCGACTCGACCGACGACTGCGAGAGTCCGTCCTGGACCGAGAGGCGCGCGAAGTGGGCCGAGGTCGCCTGCCCGCGCGTCGTGACGAAGAGCAGGGCCACGATCCACGCGAGACGAACCAGGACCAGACTCGCTCCTCGGCAGGGCAGCGCCCCTGCACCACCATCACGCGATTTGTATGGGTTCACCGGGAGCGAATTGTAGAAGCGACTGGGCCCGGAGCGATGAGCAGGCCGTCAGGGAATCGTGAATGCGTGCAATGGAGGGCGGACCTCCGGGTCCAGATGCCTTTTGAACGTGCAACGGTCGGCGGTCGCGTTTCGCACCCGCGGGCCATTGCGAGTGCAGCGTTCCAATTACATGTACATCCTGGCATGACGCGTGTATCGTAGTTCTACGCGCTGGGGAACTCTCCTCGCCCTTCAGTCCATCTGAACTAAGTCAGATCCTCTGGACTCACCCTCTTAGCCTTTCATCCCCGTCCGACCGTTCCTGCAATTGCGTGGAGAACCGTCGGCACGTGGTCAGGAGCATCCAATGAAACTCTACGTAGGCAACCTCTCCAAAGACATCACCAGTGCGCAGCTCAATGAGCTCGCCACCCCGTTCGGTGCACCGATCTCGGCCGAAGTCGCCACCGATCGCAGCAGCGGTGCTTCGAAGGGCTTCGGCTTCATCGAGTTCAGCACGAACGAAGAAGCGAACGCCGCCATCACCGGTCTCGACGGCAAGGACGTGAACGGCCAGGCCCTCAAGGTCAACGAAGCGAAGCCTCGGAAATAGCGCTCGGCGCTGTACCTTCCCGGGGAGCTGGGCCGCACGCGGTCCGCTCCCCGTTTTCCGGACCGGAGGATCGGATGACCTGTGCAGTCTCTTCAGCCTTCAGCTCGATGCTGAAGCTCCGCCTCGAGACCGAGGCTGGCATCGCACCGGGCACCGCTGAATGAGCGAGACGGCCGAGGTCATGCAGATCGTGGTCAACGACGACCGCGGCCGGGCGCTCCCAGAACGCCTGCGGGTCCGGCTCGAGCGCGCCGCGCTCCTGCGCTGCGCTGACCACGGTCAACCGGTCGTCGCCATCACGATCCACATCCGCGAGAACGGCTGGTTCGACACGACCTGGGTCACCTGCTGCGCCGAGCTCGAGCGCCAGGCGACCGCCATCGTAAAGAACCGCTGTTGATCGCACGCTGAGCGGGCGCCCCACCGCATTCGCCCCTCGCGTCATCGCTGAGTAGGAGAACGGCGTCGCCGGCGCCGTTGCCGACGAAAAAAACGCGCGAACCCTCACTCGGCGCCTCGACGGTGATACCCCGTGCTCCTCCGTGTCCTCTGTGCCTCTGTGGTGAATCCACGTTCGCTTCACCACGGAGACACAGCGCGGCTTCGCCGCAACCAAGTCCCTCGGTCCCTCGGTCCCTGAGTTCCTCGGGGTTCCTCGGGGAGCCGAGCGCGAAGGGGGCGAGACCTCGTCCACACACGTCCCCGTGATTGCGGTCGCCTGATTCGCGTCGCGCCCGCTCTATCCTTCGAAAACGTCAATAGGCCGACGGCAACGTTCCCGAATCGCGATCCGTGCGTCGTTGCACACCCGCGCCCCGGAAACGTTCTGTTGCGCGCACAGGGAACGGCTTCGACGCTGATGGAGCCGGATCGGAATCGGAGCGAGGGCGTGACCATCATGCGTCGACAGCAGATCCTCCCCATCCTGTTTCTCGCCGCGGTGATGCTCGGTGCCGCGGCCTCCCCTGCCGATGCGGCATCGTTCGCCGCGAAGACCGACTTCGCGACCGGGCTGACGCCTCTCGGTGTGGCCTCGGGCGACCTCGACCGGGATGGCGACCTCGACCTCGTCGTCGCGAATGCCACGGGCGACTCCGTCTCGGTGCTTCTCGGCAGCGGCAAAGGCCGATTCGGAACGAAGACCGACTACGCGATGGGCGACAAGCCGATGGCCGTCGCGCTCGCGGATCTCAACCGCGACGGCCACCTCGACGTCGTCACCGCAAACGAAGACGGGAACTCCGTATCGGTCCGGCTCGGGACGGGCACCGGGACCCTGCAGTCGAAGTCGGATTTCGCGACCGGAACCACCCCGAGCGCGATTGCCGTCGGCGACGTGAGCGGCGACGGCCGGCCGGACCTGGTGACGGCGAACGGCACTCCGTACACCGCCTCCGTGCTGCTCGGTCTCGGCGACGGTACATTCGGCGCGAAGACCGATTTCGCCACCGGATACTTACCGCAGGCGGTCGCCCTCGCCGACTTCGACCGCGACGGAGACCTCGACATCGTCTCCGCAAACTACTTCGGGAACAGTGTGTCGGTCCTTCTCGGCAACGGCAGTGGAAGCTTCGGCGGAAGGATCGACTACGCGTCGGGGTCGTACCCGAGCGCGATTGCCGTGGGCGACCTCAACCGCGATTCGATCCCCGATGTCGTGACGGCGAACCTCTCCGCCGGCAAGAACGTCTCGGTGCTGCTCGGGACGGCCGCGGGAGGGTTCGGAACGAAGACCGACTACGCGGTCGCGGACGCCCCCAGCGGAGTCACCATCGCGGACCTCGACGGCGACGGAGATCTCGACGTCATCTCCGCGAACTACTCGCACAACACCGTCTCCGTCCTGCTCGGCAACGGTACCGGGGCTCTCGGCTCGCGAACCGATCTGTCGGCGGGTGCGGTGACGTTCAGCGTGACCGCCGCCGACTTCGATCGCGACGGGCGCGTCGACATCGCCACGACGAACCAGAACGGCAACAGCGTCTCGGTCCTCCTGAACACGACGACCCTGGCTCCCTCCGGAGACTTCGCCGCCCGGACGGATTTCCCTCTCGGAACGGGTCTGATCCTGCCGCACTCGGTCGTCCTCGCTGACTTCAATCGGGACGGGATCCCGGATGCGGCCACCGCCAACACCTATGACAGCAGCGTCTCCGTCGTGCCGGGCACGGGCGGCGGGAGCTTCGGCGTGGCGGCCCGATATGTCACGAGCGCGCTCACGACGACATCTCCCCAGAGCGTGGCCACGGCCGATCTGAACCGCGACGGCCGCCTCGACCTCGTCGTCACGAGCTCGAAGCCGGCCGAGAACATCAAGACCGTCGGCGTACTGCTCGGAAACACCTCCGGCGGGTTCGGCAGCATCACGGACTTCGGCACCGCCGACAGCCCACAGGGAGTCGCGCTCGGCGACCTGAACCGGGACGGGAAGATCGACATCGCCGTGGCGAGCTACAGCAGCCACGTGGTCTCCGTCCTCCTGGGCACCGGCACCGGGACCTTCGGCGCGAAGACCGATTACCCCACCGCGTCCTTCCCGCAGGATGTCGCGATCGGCGACCTGAACGGCGACGGGATTCCCGACCTCGCCACAGCGAACACGGGAGTGAACCGCTACGTGTCGGTCCTTCTCGGAAACGGGAACGGTACGTTTGCGACCCATCAGGACTTCCAGCTCCAGGCCGCAGCCGGATCGAGCCCTGTGGCGATCGCGATCGGTGACCTCGACCGTGACGGAGACCTCGACCTCGTCACGGCCAACGCCGACGGCAACACGGCCTCGGTCCTCCTCGGCAACGGGACCGGAAGCTTCGGCACGAGCGCGCAGTTCGCGACGGCTACGACGCCGCGGGATGTGGCGCTCGGCGACCTGAACGGAGATGCGATCCTCGACCTCGTCACCGCGAACTACGGCGCCGGAACGCTCTCGGTCCTGCACGGGACAGGGCTCGGAAGCTTCGGCGCGAAGACCGAGTACGTGATCTCCACGAACACATACAGCGTCGCGATCGGCGACGTGAACGCCGACGGGAAGAACGACCTCGTGGCCGCCGCGTACAGCGACGGCGAGCTCTCCGTCCTTCTCAACACGGCGCCGGTGTCGGCGGACCTCGGCGTCGCGCTCACCGCCACGCCCACCACCGTGGACGTCGGAACGACGGTGACGTATGCGGCCACCATCACGAATCACGGTCCCAGTACCGCAACCGGGGTAACGCTCGTCGACGTGCTCCGAGGCCTGAGCTTCGTCTCGGCGACTCCGTCGATCGGAACCTGTACCGGCACGACGACGCTGACGTGCGGCATCGGAGCGCTGGGAAACGGCGCAAGCGCGACCGTGACGATCGTCGCGACCGTCGCGGCCCCGGGCGGTTCCGTCAGCACCGCTTCGGTGCGCGGTAACGTCGGCGACGCCGTCGCGAGCAACGACACGGCAACCGTCGTGCGGACGGCGTTCACCGACGACCCGCTCGTGGCGGGCGCGACGTCGATCAAGGCCGCGCATCTGACGGAGCTCCGCACGGCGATCGACGTAAAGAGAGACCTCGCCGGGCTCACTCCGGCGGTGTACGCCACCGATCCGACGATCACACCAGGAGCGACGACGGCGAAGGCAGCACACCTCAACGAAGCATGCAACGCCCTCGTTATCCCGTATCCCGCGGTGAGCTGCAGCACCACGCTCGCGGTCGGTCAGATGGTCCGCGCCGCCGACTTCGCCGCACTGCGCGCAGCCGTGCGCGCACTGGAGTAACGACCCACGCCGCGTGGAAGGCAAGACGTTCTCTCCGACAGAGAAAAGAGCAGATGATGGTCCGATGCCGACCCCGCTCGACCCTGCCGAGGGACACCTCGATCGCGCACATCAGCTTCCGGTCGACGAAGTCCTCGCGAGTCTGCGGACGGATGCGCGAAACGGGCTGACGGCAGCCGACGCCACCGAACGTCTCGCACTCCACGGGCCGAACGAGCTTCGGGCAGAGAAGCCGGTGCCGGCATGGCGGAGGTTTCTCGCGCAGTTCCAGGACGCCCTCGTCATTCTTCTGCTCGCGGCCGGGGTGATCTCGCTGGTGCTTTGGCTCATCGAGCGCGAATCGTCGGCCCCGTACGAAGCGCTCGCCATCTTCGCCATCGTCCTTGCGAACGCAGTCCTCGGCTACGTGCAGGAGGCGAGGGC
>JBAQWH010000227.1:0-19547 GCA_049298815.1 Thermoanaerobaculia bacterium
GTTCCCAGCTGCCAGGCGATCAGCACGCGGTCACCTGCCGCGGCGACCCGGGGCTTGCTGCGGGAGACGTTCCGCGGCGCCGATTCCGGAGAGATCGCGTGCACCTCGATCCGCCGGAGATCGGGCGAGATCGTCGCGGCCTGGATCCACGTGAACAGCGGGTAGTGTGGCCGCGGCGGTGGACAGTGCTCCTGCCAGACCACGACGTACTCCGTCCCACTCCAGATGACGTCGGCGTCCTGCTGGACGCGGAATGCCTCCGAGAGGATCAGCCCGTCGGGCTCGAGCACTGTGCCGCTGGACGAAACCCGTCCGATGCGGAGCCGCGGTGGAGGTTGGGCAAACGCGCACGACGACGGCCCCGACGTGCGAGTCCAGAGCACGAGCCATCCATCGCCGTCGGACGCAACGCGTGGCGCGGAGGATGTGTCGGCCGGACCGAGCAGCAGTTCGTTCGCATCGAGCGGCGTGCCGTCCGGTGCGATGCGGCGGGCCACTGTTTCGCCGTTCCCGTTCGTGATGCGGGTCCAGGCAACGAGATAGTTGGTTCCGTTGAAAGCAGCGGCCGGCTTCAGGTTGCTGCCGGTCGTCGACACCTGAATGCCTTCGGGTGGAGCGAACCCGCCGTTCGCCCCGCGGAGTGACAGGAGGACGTGGCGGCCGCCGGTCGAGATCTGATCCCAGACAGCCACCAGGCGATCGTTGCCGGGAAGGAGGCCTCCGTTCTGCTGCAAGGCAGCACTCCGGGCGATGACGAAATCGTTCTGTGCCGTCTCGCCGTGAACGAAGCGGCCGCTGACGTAGTCTCCGGTGACTGGCTGCTTCCCGATCCCGACGGCCAGCAAACGCGAGCCGTTCGACGCAAGCGCCGGCCCGGCGAAAGGGTCATTGCGCAGCATCTGGCCTTCCCGATCCAAAGTGAGAAGGCGGTCGCCGTAGGAAAGGACGAGCGCGCTGCCGTGCCGAACGAGCGATCCCGGTGCCGTCCCCGAACCGGAGAGGAGTTGGCGGGCGGGGGTGGCCTGGTTCGACGCATCGAGCCGGAGCAGCCAGAGCCCGAACTTGTCGGACCAGATGACGATCGTCTGCGCGCCGTCCTGGAGCGCTTCGAGGCCGAAAATGGAGGCGGCCGTGGACCGCACCAGGAACCACTCGCCCGGGACGCCGTTCGCAGTGATCCGGCGTCCGTAGATGTCCGTCTGGAAGCCTATGCCGACTTCGCGCTGCTTGGTGGAAAGGACCAGAAATCCGCTCGTGTCCGCGACGACCGCATCCGCGGTGTACTCGCCGTGAGTGTTCCCGACCGGAACGTCGGCGGCGACGACGCTGCCGTTGTTGGCGACGAGCGTCGCCTGGAACGGCCCGTCGTAACCGGAGAGCACGAGGTGCACGGCGCCGTTCCAGGCGGTGAGAGTCTTCCCGCGCAGCGGCACGTTCGCCAGCGGCCTGGTGATCCGATTCATCGGCACGCCGAACGCGTCAGTCATGGCGATGTTGAGACCCGCATCCGAGAGCCAGCTGAGGAAGTACCCGTCGCGGCTCGCGGACATGGCCAGCGCGCGTGCGTTGCGCACGGTCCAGACCGGCGGCACCGGATCGAGCGGCCGCGCGAGGAGGCCGTCGAGCGTGCCATCCGCGTTCACGCGCTGCGTGGCGATGACTCCTCCGAGAGGCGTCTCCGTCGTCCAGGCGGCGAGGTAGTCGAAGCCGTTCGAGGCGACGACGGCCGAGGTCTGGTCGTACGCGGCAGGGCCGATCGGGGTCTTCGATGTGAAGGCCTCCCAGGTTGCGGCGAGTGGCGACGCGAGGAGGGCGAGAAGGGCGGCGAGGATTCGGGTCAATGAGGTCTCCGTGTGGTCGGGTGCAGAGTGATACGGGCGCAATCGACCCGGCGTTTGCGGGAGGGGGTTGGCTGCGATGAAAGAGGAGACCCCTCATCCGCCTTCGGCACCTTCTCCCCGCTGCGGCGGGGCGAAGGGTGTCGAAATGCGCGACCCTCCCGAGGAACCCGAGGAACCGAGGAACCCGAGGAACCGAGGAACCCGAGGAACCGATGGATTCCCCCGCACGGGCACGGAGTTTGATCCGGCCTCGACGGCATGGTTTTCCACCGCCGGGTCCGGCGTTGAATCTGCAATGAAGAGTCCGTCGTATGACTGAAAACGCAAGAGTCGCAGCAACCGGGATCGAAGGGCTGGACTACATCCTGCGCGGCGGTTTTCCGCGCAACCGCGTCTACCTCGTGCAGGGCGATCCCGGCGTCGGGAAGACGACGCTCGGCCTGCAGTTCCTTCTCGAAGGGATGCAGTCCGGGGAGCGCTGTCTCTACATCACGCTCTCCGAATCGGCCGATGAGCTGCGCGCCGTTGCGACGTCGCACGGCTGGAACCTGGACGGCCTGCCGATCTACCAGGAGATGGTCGGAGAGGAAGCGCTCCAGGAAGAGGAGTCGACCGTCTTCTACCCGGCCGAAGTCGAGCTGGGGGAGACGATCCAGGGGATGCTCGCCGAGGTCGACAGGGTGAAGCCGCAGCGCGTCGTGCTCGACTCGTTGAGCGAGATCCGGCTACTCGCACAGAGCGGCCTCCGGTACCGCCGGCAGATCCTGGCGCTCAAGCAGTTCTTCGCCGGGCGCGACGTGACGGTCCTCTTCCTCGACGATCGCACCTCCGAGTTCCACGACATCCAGCTGCAGAGCGTTCCGCACGGGGTGGTGGAGCTGGAACGGTACACGCCGCTCTACGGCGCAGCACGCCGGCGTCTCCAGCTCGTGAAGGTGCGAGGCCTGAACTTCCGCAACGGGTACCACGACTTCAACGTGCTGACCGGCGGGATCATCGTCTATCCGCGCCTGGTCGCCGCCGACCACGACACGATGGTCTCCCGCGAGACCATCACGACCGACATCCCCGAGCTCGACACGATGCTCGGGGGCGGACTCGATCGCGGCACGAGCACGCTGATCATGGGGCCGGCGGGTTCCGGCAAGTCCGCGCTGGCTGCCCAGCAGGTGGTCGCCGCGGCGAACCGCGGCGAGAACGCCGCGATGTTCATTTTCGAAGAGAGTCTCTCGAGTCTCTACGCCCGGTCGGCTTCGCTCGGGCTGCCACTCGAGCCACACGTGAAGAGCGGTCTCGTCACGATCCAGCAGGTGGATCCCGCGCAGCTCCAGCCGGGCGAGTTCGCGTACTTGGTGCGTGAGGCGGTGGAGCGACGGGGGGCGCGCGTCCTCGTCATCGACAGTCTCAACGGCTACCTGAATGCGGTTCCGGAAGAACGGTTCCTGTTGCTGCATCTGCACGAGCTGCTCAGCTACCTCGGCCAGAGCGGGGTCGCGAGCATCCTCGTCTACGCGCAGCACGGACTCGTCGGGCCGATGCATGCCACAGTCGACGTGAGCTATCTCGCCGACTCCGTGATCCTGCTCCGCTACTTCGAGGCCGGAGGCCGGATTCACAAGGCGATCTCGATCGTGAAGAAGCGAGGGGGACCGCACGAGACCGCGATCCGCTCCCTGACGATGGGAAGCGAAGGACTGAAGATCGGTGCACCGCTTCTCAACTACCGCGGCGTGCTGTCGGGAATCCCGACCTACGACGGTACCGTCGGGCCCGAGAGAGGGCTGTGAGCGAGGACCGGCCTGACCGGATTCTGGTCGTGGCGCCGATCGGGCGCGACGCCGATCTGATGTGCACGCACCTGCGCGGCGCGGGACTTTCCTGTGACGTGACGAAGGACGTCCACGACCTCTGCGCCGCGCTCGAGGAGGGTGTCGGCGCGATCATGGTCACGGAAGAGGCGCTGACGCAGGGGGCAGCTGACGAGCTGACACGGTCGCTCGCACAGCAGCCTCCCTGGTCCGAGACGCCGGTCATCATCCTCACCGGATCGCTGAGCTTCCCGACGAAGACGCATTCGTTCGATGCGCTGGCCAGGCGCACCAACGTGACGCTCGTCGACCGTCCCGTCCGCATCAAGAGCCTCGTCAGCGCGGCGGAGTCGGCCCTGCGTGCAAGGCAGCGGCAGTACGACGTCCGCGACCTCATGCAGCAGCTCGAAGAACGGGTGAGGGAGCGCGACCGCTTCCTGGCGGTTCTCGGCCACGAGCTGCGGAACCCTCTCGGAGCGATCCTCCTCGCGGCGCAGATGACGGAGGCGGACGGGACACTCGACGCCGAGAAGGCGGTGCTGATCGAGCGGCAGGCTCGTCACCTGACGCGCCTCGTCAACGACCTGCTCGACCTCTCCCGCGTTGCCGCCGGCAAGATCGTCCTCAAGCGGCAGCAGATCGACCTGGTGGCGGTCGCGAGTCAGGCGGTCAGGACCGTCGCGCCGGCGGCAGAAGGCCAGAACATCGAGCTCGCGGTTCGCGCGCCCCTCGAGCCGTTGATCATCGACGCCGATCCGATCCGCGTCGACCAGATCCTGACGAACATCCTGACGAACGCCGTCAAGTACACGCCCGAGGGAGGGCACGTCACGCTCGAGATCGCAGTCGATTCCGGGCATGCGCTGATCCGTGTGACCGATGACGGCGTCGGCATCGCCCCCGAGCGGATTGGGGGGATCTTCGAGCTCTTCGCTCAGGCTGAGAACGCAATCGGGCGGGCTCAGGGCGGCATGGGGATCGGCCTCGCGCTCGTCCGGAACCTCGTGCAACTGCACGACGGCTCCGTGACCGCGACCAGCGAAGGCGTTGGGAAAGGGAGCGAGTTCGTCGTCCAGCTGCCGCTGGCAGAAGAGGGGCCGACGACTCCGGTCCAGGCGGCGAGGGTGGCTGCGGAGATGTCCGAGGGCGGTGGTGGCCCGCGCCGGATCGCGATCGTCGAGGACAACCCGGACGTCCGCGATCTCCTCCGGCTCAAGCTCCGCCGCCTCGGCCATTCGGTGGTGGACGCCGCGAACGGGATCGACGGACTACGACTCATCTTCAAGGAGCACCCCGACCTGGCGCTCGTCGACCTCGGCCTTCCCGGAATCGACGGGTACGAGATCGCGAAGCGCGTGCGGGAGACCCTGGGTGAGAGCGTCGTCCTCGTCGCCGTGAGCGGATTCGGGCAGCCGGAGGACAAACGGCGCGCGATCGAGTCGGGCTTCAACGAACACCTGACCAAACCCGCTGACGTGACCGACATCGAGGGCGTTCTCGCACGCCTGCTCGTGGGGCGGTAGTTTCGAGACACCGCCGTCGGGCGAGACGCCCGCCGTCCAACGGGTCGCGGTATATTTTGGCCGAGGGACGATTCAACGATGTCGCGCGCAGTACTGGTCGTCGAAGGCTATGCAGATCTTCGCTCCGCAATCGTGGAGACGCTGAGCCGGGGTGACTTCGAATGCGACGCGGCAGGCGGCGCGGACGCGGCGATCGAGAAACTTCGCGAGCATCGCTACGAGGCGATCCTCCTGGCGTCGCGCCTCCCGATCCGCGACGATCCCGTGATGCGCTTTCTGCACGCCGCGCAACCCGATCAGCTGCGGAAGGTCATCGTGATGGCCGAGCCGGAGGTCGACTCGGCGGACGACGATCCGCGAATCCTGCTCAAGCCGTTCAACGTCGAGCAACTGCTCGCGAAGATGAACGCGCGGGCGTGAGTCGCAACGCCCGGCGCGAGGGGGCGGTGGACGCTACTCGTAGACTTCGGCGTCGTTCAGCGTCGGCGCGACGGCGTCCTTCGCCGAGATGATCGGCTCTGCGACCGGCCAGCCGATGCCGATCGCCGGATCGTTCCAGAGCAGCGAACGATCGCTCCCGGCGTCCCACGTCGTCGTGCACTTGTACGTGACTTCCGTGTCGTCCATCAGCGTTGCGAAGCCGTGCGCGAAGCCGGGCGGAATCCAGAGCATCCGCCAGTTCTCCGCAGACAGCTCGATGCCGGCCCAGCGTCCGAAGTGCGGCGACGAGCGCCGGATGTCGACCGCAACGTCGAAGATCGCGCCCCTGATGCAGCGGAGCAGTTTTCCCTGCGGGTTGCGCATCTGATAGTGCAGCCCTCGCACGACGCCGCGACTCGAGCGCGAGTGGTTGTCCTGGAGAAAGGTGTCCGGCAGGCCGTGCCGTCGGAACACCTCTGCGTTGTAGGTCTCCAGAAAGTAGCCGCGGTCATCGTAGAAGACGCGCGGCTCGAGGATCAGCACACCAGGGAGGTCAGTCTCGAGGATCTTCAAGCGGCGGGGATGATACACGCTTGGGCCAGATCAGCGAGGCGATCACCGACAGCACGAGCAGCGACGCGATGGTCGCCAGGGAGACGCCGATCGGGATCTTGATGTAGCCCATCGCGACCATCTTGAAGCCGACGAACAGCAGGACCAGCGCGAGGCCGTACTTCAGCAGGTAGAACCGGTCGATCACGCCGGCGAGCAGGAAGTAGAGCGCGCGCAGACCGAGGATCGCGAAGATGTTCGAGGTGTAGACGATGAACGGGTCGGTCGTGATCGCGAAGATCGCCGGGATCGAGTCGACCGCGAAGACGAGATCGGTGGCCTCGATCGCGATCAGGACCAGCAGCAGCGGCGTGGCGTAACGGCGCCCTTCCTTGATGATCCAGAACGACTTGCCGTGGTACTCCGGGACGGCCGGGATGAAGCGCTTCGCGAGCTTGTAGATCGGGTTCCTCTCGGGGTGTGGCTCGACGTCGCCCTGCTTCAGGAGGCGGAACCCGGTGATGATCAGGATCGCGCCGAAGACGTACATGATCCAGTGGAAGCGCTCGAGCAGCGCGGCGCCGAGGAAGATGAAGACGGCGCGCATCACGATCGCACCGAGAACGCCCCAGAAGAGAACGCGGTGCTGATACATCTTCGGGACCGCGAACGAGGCGAACAGCACCACGAAGATGAAGATGTTGTCGACCGAGAGCGCCTTCTCGATCACGTAGCCCGTCAGGAACTCCAGCGCCTTCTCGCTGCCGAATCGGGTGTAGATCCAGCCGTTGAAGATCATCGCGAGCGCGATCCAGACCGTGCTCCAGGCCAGCGCCTCGCGCCAGTGAACCTCATGCGGTTTGCGGCTGAATACGCCGAGGTCGAGTGCGAGCATGACCAGGACGAAGGCCGAGAAGGTGATCCAGAGGGCGGGTGAGCCGATCGTTTCCAATGAGTTCTTCCTTTACGCGCGAACGCTCGGCGTTGCGCTGCAAGCCGAAAGCCCGTCTCGGCCGGCCGGACAACGCGCAAGGCGGGTCGGGAGGTCTCGATCGAGGGTTTTCGTGACGCTCGTGCAAACGGCCCAGCGCAACGATCGATTCATAGAATTAGTGGCTTGTGTCTATGGAATCGATAGGAATAATCTATGATTCAGCCGCGGCGGTCGGAGCCCGTCCCTCCGGAGGTGCGCCTCCGCGAGAGAGCCGGGAGCGGACCGGAGGAATGAACATGGAATGGCTCAACTACAACCACCTGCACTACTTCTGGGTGGTGGCCTCCGAGGGGAGCATCGCGCGGGCGACCCGGCGGCTGCACCTGACGCAGCCGACGATCAGCGCGCAACTCCGGCAGCTGGAGGAGTCGCTCGGGGAGCGGCTCTTCGAGCGGTCGGGCCGCGGACTGACGCTCACACCGCAAGGGACGATCGCGTTCCGCTATGCCGAGGAGATCTTCGCGCTCGGACGGGAACTGCGCGACACGCTCAAGGATCGGCCGACGGGGAAGGCGGTGCGCGTCACCGTCGGCATCGCGGACGTGGTGCCGAAACTCGTGGCCTACCGGATCCTGCAGCCGGCCTTCGAGGTGGTGCCTGAGGTGGAGCTGGTCTGTCGGGAAGCGGGGACGTCGCCGCTCCTCGGCCTCCTCGCGCAGCACGAGCTCGACCTGGTCCTCACCGACGCCCCGGCCTCCGGCGTTCCGTTGCGGACATACAACCATCTTCTCGGCGAGACGACGACGACGTTCTTTGCCACCGGGGCGCTCGCGGCGCAGTACCGGAGCGGGTTCCCGGCGTCGCTCGATGGCGCTCCGCTGCTGCTGCCCGGTGCTGGTACACAGCTGCGGCGCAACCTCGAGCTGTGGCTCGACTCGGCCGGCATCAAGCCGCGTCGCGTCGCCGAGTTCGACGATCTCGCGCTGATGACTGTCTTCGGCCGCACCGGGCGAGGTATCTTCCCGGCACCGGCTGTGATGGAGAGGGAGATGGAGGCGCAGTACGACGTCCGCGTCGTAGGGCGCGTTCCGGAAGTGCGCGAGCGCTTCTACGCGATCTCCGGGGAGCGGAAGATCAAGAATCCGATCGTCAGTGCAATCACGACGGCCGCGCGGCGCGAGCTGTTCGAAGGAGGATCCCAGTGATCGAAACGGGTGATGTGAGCGAGCTCGAGAAGAAACCGCAGTGGCGGCTCGCGGGGATCATTTTCCTGGGAGTTCTCGCTCTGGGGCTCCTCTACTTCGCGTTCATGATCGTCTGGCCGTTCATGACCGCGATCCTGCTGGGCGCGATCATGGTGACGCTGACGTTCCGGCTCTACAGACAGGTGCGGGTGCGGCTCAAAGGGAGGGGCAACCTGGCGGCGGTCGTCATGCTGATCGGCACGACACTGATCATCGTGCTCCCCGCCCTCGTTCTCGCCACGCTCCTGGTGCAGCAGGCGGACGTCGTCGTGGAGTCGCTGCAGTCGGGCGACGCCGAGCGCCTCGTCCAGCGGATCAACGTGACCGAGCGTCTCGCATTCGTGAAGCGGATCGTCCCGAGCTTCGACCCGGCCACCCTGAGCCCGCAGCGGCTGCTGCTGCCCGCGCTGAGACAGATCCCCGGCTGGTTCGCGAGGAACGGCGGCGCGCTGCTCGGTGGCCTCGCCGGCATGGTGCTCGGCTTCTTCCTCGTCCTGCTCTCGATGTTCTTCTTCTATGTCGAAGGGGAGTCGATCCTGCGGCAGCTGTCGGTCCTGTCGCCGCTCCCGCGTGAGTACGACCAGGAGTTCGGGACGCGATTCAAGGACGTGATCGACGCGACGTTTCGCGGGCAGATCATGACCGGCCTCGCGCAGGGGGTTGCGACCGGTACGGGGCTCGCGATCGCCGGAGTGCCGGGGGCGGCGTTCTGGGGCGCGGTCGCCGCGCTGCTCTCGCTGGTTCCGATGGTCGGCGCCGCCGCCGTGTGGGTTCCGGCGGCGATCTATCTGACGATCTCGGCGTCGATCGGCGACCGCGGCTGGTTCGGGCCGATCTTCATGATCGCCTGGGGCGTCATCGTCGTGTCGCTCGTCGACAACATCGTCCGGCCGTGGGCGATGAAAGGAAAGACCCAGATGCCTGCAATTCCGCTCCTCTTCGCAGTGCTGGGCGGACTGCAGGCGTTCGGCTTCGTCGGCCTCGTGATCGGACCGCTCGTCTTCTCACTCCTGATGACCCTGATCGACATCTACAAGCAGTCGTTCACCGTGCTCAGGAAGCCGAACAGCGCGATCACCTGACGTCGGATTCAGTGGCCGACTCGATCTGGTGTCCGACGTGGCGGAGGACCTCCACCGCGCGGTCGAGGTCACGCGATCTCACGAGGATGTAGTCCGTGTCGAACGTCGCGATCGGGAAGACGCTGATCTTCGCGTCGGCGAGCGGGCCGACGACCGCGGAGGCGACGCCGGTCGTCTCGAACGCGATCGGACCGGCGATCTTGAGCGCACGCCATCCGCGCTCGGCCTGAACGCCGGACGGCACGCAACCGGCCTCGCAGACGGTCGAGAGCTCTTCGTCGGTCCGCGTGATCGAGACGAGCGCTCCTGCGGCCCACGACGGCAGGGGGGCGTCGGGGGATTCGCGGCAGACGGCTAATTCTGACGGAAGGATGGAAAGACGTAATTCCATTACGACTTGATCCGGGCGACCGCGTCCAGCAGCTCGGCGGCCTCGAACGGCTTGTGGACCACCTCGAACACGTCCCCTGCGAGCGACTTGAGGACCGAGTCGGGCGAGCCGGTGACGAGGATGACGCGCTGCAGCAGCTCGGGCCTGGTCTCGCGGAGGTGGCGGACGACGGTGTGCGCCCCCTCGGTCGGAGTCATGACGTCGAGCAGCAGGCCGTCATAGTCGTGCTTCGCGATCTGGGCGATCGCGTCGGTGCCGCCGCTGACGACGTCGACTTCGTATCCGGCGCGTCGCAGCAACGTCGCAACGAGCCGCTGCATCGACGTGTCGTCGTCCAGTACGAGAAGCCGGCTTTTCCGCCTCATGAACCGGATCATTGCGCGTGCAGTCCCTCGTCGGGCTGCCTGCTGAGGTCGTTGTAGGTCGTCATAGCGAATGCCGAAGGGTAATACCGATCCATCGACTGGATTGAGCTACTGCTCGAACCGTTCCATCACGAGGCTGACGAGACGGCGAGGCGCGGGGAGGATTGGTGCGGAGTAAGGGATTCGAACCCCTGACCCCCTCGGTGTAAGCGAGATGCTCTACCGCTGAGCTAACTCCGCATCCGGCGCGATCGGCGAGTCTAGCATGCTGCTAGGAGGCGTCAGTCCGCGCGACGCCGGCCAGAGCGGGGCCGGCGAGCCGGAAGATTCGCCAGTCCTCCATCGGCACCGCGCCAAGGCTCTGGTAGAAGCCGATCGCCGGGGCGTTCCAGTCGAGCACGGCCCATTCGAGGCGCCCGCAGTTCCGCTCGACCGCGAGCTTCGCGAGATGCTGCAGCAGTGCTTTTCCGTAGCCGCGGCCGCGCATCTCCGGATCGACGAAGAGGTCCTCGAGGTAGATGCCGGGGCGTCCGACGAACGTCGAGAAGTTGTGGAAGAAGAGGGCGAAGCCGACGGGGGCGCCGTCCGCCTCGCCGATGATCACTTCGGCAAAGCGCCGCGTGCCGAACAGCGCCGTTCGCAGCCCATCCTCGGTTGCTTCCACGGCATGCTCGAGCCGCTCGTAGCGCGCGAGGTCGCGGATGAAGCGGAGGATGAGGGGGACGTCGGCCGGTGTGGCCTCGCGGATCTTCAGGTCGCTCATGACCGCGAAGGATAGGCGGTCGACCGGCCAGGGGGCCAGCGCGATTGCCTCAGCGAGCGGCGATCGGGACGACCATCACCGGGACGGGGCTGTGGCGGATGATGTCGAGCTTGTGCTCGCCGGGCGCCGGCTCGCCGCTGACGAAGATCGCGTCTACGTTCTCGCGGGAGGCGTGGCGCACGATCTCGCGATCGGCATCCGCGGAGACGATGACCTCCCAGGAGATCGACAGTCCTTCGATGGAGGCAGCGACGCGCCGCAGGTGGTCGGTCGCGGCCCGGTCGTCGTCGCGGCAGACGGTGACGAGGTGGAGCTCGCCCTGGTCCTTCCGTACGACGGCGACCGCGAGGTCGAGCGCTGCCGCCGACGGCTGGTCCGCGTGAATCGGCACGAGCAGACGCTTCATCGCCGTCCGCTTGCGCGTCCCGTAGCGCACGGCGAGTACGGGAGCCGGGGCGTCGGAGAGCACGGCCCGTGTCGTCGACCCGACGAGGAGGTGCGCAACGTGATGGCTCGCGTGGACGGAGATCACGATGAGGTCGGCCCCTTCGTCGCGCGCGGTTCGGCAGATTGCCGCGCCCGCCGCAGGGGCCTGCCGGACGATCATCTGGGCGTTGACGCTGGCGTGGAGCGCGAGGGCCTTCTTCCGCAGTTTGTCGAGCTCCATCTGCTCGGCGTACTCGTAGAGCGAGGCGTCGGCAGGGAAGCGGAGCGCCTGGGGGTCGTTCGACCAGGTCCTGCGGATGTGCAGCACGAGGAGCTCGCCACCGGTGGATGCGGCGATCCGCAGCGCGTCGTCGAACGCCCATTCAGAGGCGGTCGAGAAGTCGGTCGGGATCAGGATGCGGCGGAACATCGTTCTTGCGAGCCGCCATTCTGAGGCAACCGCGTCAGCGAGTCACGACGATGTTGCCTGCCGGGTGTGCGGATGCGGTCGCGACGGCCGGCGGCGCCCCCAGCGGCGCGACGATGTAGCGGATGACCGTCGGCGGCTCGGCTTCGGTCTCGACCAGCTGAAGGACGACCCGCTTCCCGCCCGTCGTCATCGCAACGCCGGGGATGAAGGGGTCCTGCATCGCCTGGTCGAGCTGGATCTCGAGAGTCCGCCAGTCCCGCCGCTCCGGCGGATAGGTCTGCTGCGCAGGGAAGGCGCGGTACTGCGCGAGGAACGTCGTGTAGTAGTGGAAGACCTGCGGGAACGAGTCGTCCGTCCCGAGGGTGTAGACCTCAGCGTTCGGACCGTACTTGGCCCGCACTGCGGCCTCGTCACGCCGGGTCAGGTCACTGCGAAACTCGGCGCCGGGGTAGAGAGGGATCGAGGGGCTGAGGGACCTGAGGCTCTGTTCCGCATCGACCTGCATCGCCGCGGTTTCGGCCTTACTCGCGTGCCGGGCCGGGGGCTTTTCGTCTGCGGCGCGGGTCTCTGAACCACCGGTGCAACCGGCCAGCGTGAGAGCGGACGCGAGGGCGAGAATTGCGGCTCTCGCGAGGGCGCGGTCGAGTGCGTTCATCAAAGTAACTAAGAGCAATGCGTATGCCGCGCTTAGTTATTCTGCGGATGCATCGGTTTGCGGCGCGCCCTGCGCTCGCTGTGCATCCGCTCGAGGGCCGTCTCGCCACCGTAGGCGGCGACCAGGCGTTCATCGTAGAGGTCGGCGATGCTCGCCACCGCGTCGAGCGAGGCGATGAACTGCTCGGGCCGCATCCGGCGCCCGAGAAACGAATGCGAATAGAAAATGTCGCGGTCGACCATGCTGAACGCGCCGAGCGGTACCTCGGAGTTCAGGCGAAGGAGCTCCTGCATCAGCTCGTACGTCTGCTCGACTCCCTGCACGCAGAAGGCGAGCACTTCGATCACGGCGTCGTCTTCTTCGAACGGCTCGATCGAGATCTCGAGGACCGTCGAGCCGTACTTGAGGTAGAAATCGCAGTGTCCGGCGTCGTCGAAGTGCTCATCGACCAGTTCGTCGAGATGCGACTTGACCTGGCGGTACACCTCTTCCTGACATTCGGTGTGGAACTTCCTGGTTCGGACGGCGGGCATCGCGGCATTATAACCACCGCCCAACGATCAGTCGTCACGGGCTGGAGTCGGTTTCGTACGGCTTCTGATGACTGACCACGGCGTTCGATCCCGAATCAGGAGCGCAATCGACCATGGACGAGCATTTCGACCCTGCCAGCCGCCGCCGCCTCGTGCTCAAGCGCGGCAAGGAACGCCTCGTCGCGAACCGTCACCCGTGGATCTTCGCCGGTGCGATCGCGCGCGAGAGCGGGCCGGAGGATGCCGCGATCGGCGACCTCATCGACGCCGAGGGCAGTCACGTCGCCTCGGGTCTCTACTCGCGTCACTCGCAGATCCGACTTCGCGCGCTGACGTTCGCGGGGGAGGCGTTGACCGCCGAGGTGCTGCAGCAGCGGATTGCAGCGGCAATCGCGCGGCGCAAGCTCCTACGGATCGGCGAGACCGACGCGATGCGCCTCGTCCATGCGGAAGGTGACGACCTGAGCAGCCTCGTGGTCGACCGCTACGGCGACCTCCTCGTCGTCGAGATCGCGAATCGCGGTCTCGAGCTGTTGAAGCCGCTCGTCCTCGACGCTCTCCACCGCGAGCTCGAGCCGCGCGCGATCTTCTTCAAGAACGACCTGCCGGTCCGGATGGTGGAATGCCTTCCGCTGGAGGACGAGACGGTCGGCGAGGGTGAGGCGGTGACGACGATCGTCGAGAACGGGCTCCGCTTCCGGATCGAGCCGGCCGAAGGTCAGAAGACCGGCTTCTTCCTCGACCAGCGCGAGAACCGTGCAACGGCGCGCGCTCTGGCCAGCGGGGCGGAGGTGCTGAACCTCTTCTCCTACAGCGGGGCCTTCGGCGTCTACTGCATCGCCGGCGGTGCCCGGTCGGTCGAGAACGTCGATGTGTCGGCGAGCGCGATCGAGCTCGCGAAGACGAACCACGCGCTCAACGGCTTCGACGCAAAGTACACGGTGGCGGACGCCTTCAAGCTGGTGCGGGAGCGCGCCGCCGCGAGTGAGCAATACGATTTCGCGATCTGCGATCCTCCTGCCTTCGCGAAGAGCCGAGGCGACGTGGAGCGCGCCGCGCGCGGTTACAAGGACATCAATCTCTACGCGATGCGGCTCGTGCGGCCGGGCGGGCGCCTGATGACGTTCTCCTGCTCGGGGCACATGTCGCTCGACCTGTTCCAGAAGGTGATCTTCGCCGCCGCAGCCGACGTGGGCCGCCGCGTCTCATTCGTCCGCCGCCTCACCGCCGGTCCGGACCATCCGGTGTCGCTCTACTGTCCCGAAGGGGAGTATCTGAAGGGATTCCTGCTGGAAGTGAAATGATCCCTTCCTGGGCCGAGGTCTCGCCCGCTTCGCCCTCTGTGCACCCTCTGCTTTCTCTGTGTCTCCGTGGTGAAACGAACGTGGATTCACCACAGAGGCACAGAGGACACGGAGGAGCACGGAGTATCAGCCTGAAGGCGCCGAGTGAGGGTTCGCGTGTCATTTTCGTCGGCAACGGGGCCGGCGACGCCGTTCTCCCATCAGGATGACACTGCCCCCGGCCTTTTACTCTTCCTGCCTTACTCTTTACCCTTGTCACGCATGTTGGCCGATCCTGCCTCCCGCGCGCGGAACCTCAACGCTGCCTATCTTGCCGATCTGCTTCTGAACGCCGGCTTCATCGACGAGAAGCAGAAGGGAGAGATTCTCGCTGCGGAGCGGGCGCAGGGACATGCGCGGGGGAAGCATCACGAGGACGGAAGCCCGTTCAAGCTGATCCAGTCGCTGAATCTCACCGACGCGAGCGGCAGCGGCACGCGCATCGACGACTTCCTTGTCTCGCGTCTCTTCGCGGAAGACGTCCACCTGCCGTTCTTCAAGATCGACCCGCTGAAGCTCGACGTGGAGATGATCGAGTCGAAGATCTCCCGGCCGTTCGCGCGCAAGCACCGGATGGTGCCGGTGGCGATCCGGGACGGCCGGCTGATCGTCGCGGTGGTCGACCCGCTCGACACGGTGGCGATCGACTCCTACCGCGCCATCGCGAAGCAGGACATCGAGGTGGTGGTCTCGGCCGAGAGCGACGTGATGGGGGTCATCAACGAGCAGTACGGCTTCCGCGCGTCGGTGACGAAAGCGGAGCGCGACCTCAAGGAAGGGATCGACCTCAGCAACCTCGAGCAGTACGTGCGGCTCAAGTCGGGAGCCGACATCGAGTCGAGCGACCAGCACATCGTCAACGCGGTGGACTATCTGCTGCAGCACGCGTACGACTCACGGTCGTCGGACATCCACATCGAGCCGAAGCGTGAGCATGCGTTGATCCGGTTCCGGATCGACGGCGTGCTCCACGAGATCCAGCGCGTGCCGAAGCTCGTCAACCTCGCGATCACGTCGCGTCTCAAGACGATGTGCCGGATGGACATCGCGGAGAAGCGCCGGCCGCAGGACGGCCGCATCAAGACCGAGCGCGAGGGGAAGGAGATCGAGCTCCGCGTATCGACACTCCCGACGGCCTTCGGCGAGAAGGTCGTGATGCGCATCTTCGATCCGGACGTGATGATCCGCGACCTCGCGGGCCTCGGCTTCTACGAAGACGAGCTCGGGACGTTCGCCGACTGGATCCGCCGCCCGCACGGCATCATCCTCGTCACCGGCCCGACCGGATCGGGCAAGACGGTCACGCTCTACTCGGCGCTCAAGAGCCTCGCCTCGCCCGAGATCAACATCACCACGATCGAAGATCCGGTCGAGATGGTGCACGAGGACTTCAACCAGACGTCCGTGCAGAACAAGATCGGGATCACGTTCGCCTCGGCGCTGCGGACGATCCTGAGGCAGGATCCGGACATCATCATGGTCGGCGAGATCCGAGACCAGGAGACGGCGCAGAACGCGGTGCAGGCGGCGCTGACCGGACACCTCGTTTTCTCCACGCTCCACACGAACGACGCGTCCACCTCGATTACCCGCCTCGTCGACCTCGGAATCCAGCCGTTCCTCATCTCGTCGACGCTCATCGGAGCGATGGCGCAGCGGCTCGTCCGCAAGATCTGCGAGGACTGCAAGCGCAACCGCCCCCTCAGCGTCGAGGAGGCTGCGATGCTCAACCTGCAGGCGCCGGCCGGTAAGAGGATCATCGTCAAGGAGGGGGCCGGCTGCATCCGCTGCCGCAACACCGGGTACTTCGGCCGCACCGGCATCTTCGAGATCCTCCCGGTCGACAACTCGATTCGCGACCTCATCGACCGGAGCGAGGACTTCCTCAAGATCAAGGACATGGCGGTCAAACGCGGCATGCGCACCCTCCGTCAGTCGGCGCTGCGAAAGCTCGCCGAGGGGACGACGACCTTCGAAGAGGTCGTGAGGGTCACGGGGATCTGAGGAGGAGTGGTCAGTGGTCAGTGGCCAGTCGTCAGTGGTCAGTTGTCAGTGGTCAGTCGTCAGTTGTCACTGGCTCACGCCGGGCGGATGCTCACTGGCCACTGACCACTGACCACTGACCACTGAGCACTGACCACTCCCGTGCGGTATTCTTTTCGGACGTTTACGAGCCAGAACCGGGAGAAAAGCGCATGACCGTGCAGGCTGCTCCATCCTCCGTCGAGCGAGAGCTCGAGTACCGCAAGAAACTCACCGCCATCACGAACCAGGTGAACTCGGCGGAGTCGATCCCGCAGATCCTCATGACGCTCAAGGACCGGATCCTCGAGCTGCTCGACGCCGAGCGGATGACGATCTACGCGGTCGACACGAAGAATCAGGAGCTGTATTCGCTGACCAAGGTCGGCGACGTGCCGAAGGAGATCCGCGTTCCGAAGTCGTTCGCGTCGATCGCCGGATTCACCGCCCTGGCGCGCAAGACGGTCAACATCAAGGACGCGTACGAGGCGCCCGAGCTGGCGAAGTTCCATCCGAGCCTCAGGTTCGACCAGAGGTGGGACAAGCAGAGCGGGTTCCGCACCCGCTCGGTCCTCGCGGTCCCGATCATGTTCGAGAAGTACCTCCTCGGCGTGGTGCAGCTGATCAACAAGCAGCACGGCGGGGCCTTCACATCGCAGGACGAGGACAGCGCGGAAGAGATCGCGCGCATGCTCGGCATCGCCTTCTACAACCAGCATCGCGCGACGCGGCAGTCGAAGCCGTCGCGTTTCGGCAGCCTCATCGACAAGGGGATCATCTCCGAGAAGGACATCGAAGCCGCGGTCGGCAACGCGCGCGTGAACAACACGAACGTCGAGAAGGTGCTGATCGAGGACTACAAGATCCCCAAAGAGGAGATCGGACGGTCGCTCGGCGCGTTCTATTCGACCCAGTACTTCAACTACGACGGCACCCAGAAGATCCCGCAGGACCTTCAGGAGCGCGCCGGCTCCGACATCTGGAAGAAGAACGTCTGCGCTCCGGTCGAGCGGCGGCCCGGGCAGCTGATCATCGCGATCGACGACCCGCACGACCTGACGCGGCTGGATGCCGTGCGCGCGATGAATCTCGCGCCGCGTTACGAGTTCTGGGTCGGCATGAAGCACGAGATCCTCGCCTACATCACCGAGTCCTACGGTGAGAAGGAGGCCGCGGAGGCGCAGGCCGATTCGGACTGGGCGAAGATCATCGACTCGCTCGGCGAAGGGGAGAAGGTCGAGATCGAGGAGAACCCGACGAACGAGCCGGAGATCGACGAGACCGACTCCGGAATCGTGCGGCTCGCCAACCAGCTGATCATCGAGGCTACGGCCAAGGGCGCGTCGGACATCCACATCGAGCCCGACGGGTCGCGCAATCCCTGCCTGGTCCGGATCCGGATCGATGGCGACTGCGTGAAGTTCATGGAGGTCCCCGGCGCGCACCGCAACGCGCTCGTCCAGCGCCTCAAGATCATGTCGAAGCTCGACATCTCGGAGCGCCGCAAGCCTCAGGACGGCAAGATCCGCTTCAAATATTCGAAGGGGACCATCGAGCTGCGCGTCGCGACGATCCCGACCGCCAACGGCAACGAGGACGTCGTCATGCGTATCCTCGCGGCCTCCAAGCCGCTGCCGCTCGACAAGATGGGATTCAGCGAGAAGAACCTGAAGGACTTCAAGGAGCTCCTGCAGAAGCCGTACGGCATCGCGCTCGTCGTGGGACCGACCGGCTCGGGCAAGACCACGACCCTGCACTCGGCCCTCGGCTTCATCAACACCGAGGACATGAAGATCTGGACCGCGGAAGACCCGGTCGAGATCACGCAGAAGGGACTGCGCCAGGTGCAGGTGCAGTCGAAGATCGACTTCACGTTCGCCGCGGCCATGCGCTCGTTCCTCCGCGCAGACCCCGACGTGATCATGGTCGGCGAGATGCGTGACCACGAGACTGCCGCGATCGGCATCGAGGCATCCCTCACCGGCCACCTCGTCTTCTCGACTCTGCACACGAACTCGGCGCCGGAGACGATCACCCGTCTCCTCGACATGAACATCGATCCGTTCAACTTCGCCGACGCGCTCCTCGGCATCCTCGCCCAGCGCCTCATCCGGACGCTGTGCGGCAAGTGCAAGGAGGCCTACACCCCGACGCCGGAAGAATACGAAGAGATCATGCAGGTCTTCGGCTACGAATACTGGCCGAGCACCGGCATCACGTACTCACCGGAGCTGAAGCTCTACAGGCCGAAAGGCTGCCCGGTGTGCAACAACAGCGGCTACAAGGGCCGCATGGGCGTCCACGAGCTCCTCGTCGGAAGCGATCCGGTGAAGAGGGCGGTGCAGGCGCGCGCGCCGATCGACGAGCTGCGGAAGCTCGCGATGGAAGGCGGTATGCGCACCCTGCTGCAGGACGCCATCCTGAAGGCCTTCGCGGGTCATACGGACCTGAAGCAGGCGCGCTCGATTGCAGTGAAGTGATGGGGGACAGGCAGCGGATCGACCCCTTCGTCCTGGCGCTCCTTGCAGCGTGCGCGATCGTTCTCGTCTGGAGCGGCGTCCGGCCGCACGACCGCTTCACGTGGGTCCTTGAGGTTGCGCCGGCCGTGATCGCTGCGGCGATCCTCATCCCGACCTACCGCCGCTTTCCTCTTTCGCGCCTGCTCTACGGGTTGATCGCGATCCACGCGGTGATCCTGATGGTCGGCGGGAAGTACACGTATGCCCAGGTGCCGCTCGGCTTCTGGATGCAGGAGTGGTTCGGCTTCACGCGGAACCACTACGACCGCATCGGTCACTTCGCGCAGGGGTTCGTGCCGGCGATCGCGGCCCGCGAGATCCTCGTGCGGGTGCCACGGTTGAAGCGAGGCGGCTGGCTGAACTTCATCGTCTTCTGCATCTGTCTCGCAGTGAGCGCGTTCTACGAGCTTCTCGAGTGGACGGCGGCCGAGGTCAGCGGAACGGCGGCCGAGGCGTTCCTCGGGACGCAGGGCGACGTGTGGGACACGCAGAAGGACATGCTCATGGCGTCGATCGGCGCGATCTGCGCGCTCGCGCTGTTCTCGCGGTGGCACGACCGGTCGATGGCAAAGGTGGGCGAGCCGCGAACCTCCGACGAGTAGGCGGACATGAGGGGCGCGGCCACCGCTGATCCGGCGCCCCGCCGGGGCGCGTCGTTTTTCGCGCCGGACCCGGGGGCGTCGCTCCGCTCCGCCC
>JBAQWH010000228.1:0-1511 GCA_049298815.1 Thermoanaerobaculia bacterium
CTCCTGCCCGCTCCGGATGACCCTCGCGAGCACGTCGATCTCACGCTCGAAGTGGCGCGCGCGCCGCTCGAGGAGCGAGGCGCGAACGCTTGCGAGAAGGTCGTTGAGGCTCGCCGAGTAGTCCGCGACCGCGTCGAGGCGGACGAAGATCCGCGCGCGGAGCATGGCCCGTAGCGTCTCGGCGGAGTCTTGATCGCGCGAGGCCATCCGCTCCATCTCCGCGCAGACGCGGTCGACGATCCGATCGACGGTCGAGAGGACGACCTCTTCCTTGCTCGGGAACGACAGGTAGACCGTTCCCTTGCCGATCCCAGCCTCGGCAGCGATGTCGTCGACGGTCATCTTGCGATAGCCGAAGCGGCCGAGGAGGCGCTCGGTGGCGTCGAGGATGCGGTCGCGGACGGTTTGATCGTTCTGACTCATGACCAGATTCGTTTTCTGGTCAGGGATACGCAGGCGGGGTCGGAAAGTTCCCGGGGAGGGCCAACGAGGCACGGGGGCGTCGCCGCAAGAGAAGTCCGGGGACTCACGACTCAGAGTGTCATCCTGAGCCGCCGATGCCCCGGAGGGGCTGAGGACGGCGAAGGACCCCGAGGTCTTGAGCGGGGTCGGGAGGGGGAAGCCGCAAGATGCGCCCGTTCCCCCTCAACCCTCCCGCCCAATGGCGCCGGATCCTTCACCGCGCTGCGCTCCTTCGTCGCTCCGCCGGCTCAGGATGACACGTGAAAATCTGCGCGTTACGCGAAGGTGGTCGTACAGAGGCTCAGCGCAATCCGGCCCAGGCGAATGAGGAAGCCCCGAGAGCCCCTCAGTTCACCGCTTCGCCTGCTGTGACCGCGGCGAGCGAGGGGACCGGCATCCTGGCCTCTGCGCGATCTTCGAAGGCCACGACGACGAGGGTCTGGTCGTCCTCCGGCGGGCGGTTGCGCGTGAACTTGCGGACGGCGGCGAGGAGCGCTTTCTTCATCTCGTCTGCGTCGAGATGGCCCGAGTCGAGGATCGTCTTCTCGAACCGGTCGAATCCGAACGGGTCGCCGTCGTCGTCGAGGGCCTCGATCAGGCCGTCGCTGTAGAGCACGAGACGATCGCCCTCGCTGAACTCCACGGTGTGCTCGCGGAACGGCTCGCGGCGCTTCACGCCGAGCGGGAAGCCCCACGACGAGAGCGGTTCGAGTTTCCTGGTCGCGGCTCGGAAGACGTAGGGGTCGAGATGGCCTGCAGACGAGAAGCGCAGCCGTTGCGTCGCCGGGTCGAGTACGCCGAAGAAGAAGGTCATGAGGATCCGCTTCGGTGCGGTGCGGATGACGATGTCGTTGAGGACGTCTAGCACGGCGCGCGGTGAGGAGTCGTTGTCGACCTGCACCAGCAGCGCGGCCTTCGCCATCGCCATGACGATGCCGCTCGTGAGGCCATGCCCCGAGACGTCGCCGAACGCGATCCCGATCTCGCCGTTCGGCTGGGGGAGGAAGTCGAAGTAATCGCCGCCGATCTCGGTCGCCGCGCGGTAGTGC
>JBAQWH010000229.1:0-2673 GCA_049298815.1 Thermoanaerobaculia bacterium
CCGCCGAGATGCCGGCGGCGACGCCGACCGGGATCATGCCGCGCACGAGGTTCGGCGGCAGCTTCAGCCAGCGGCTGATCGCGGCGGCGATGCCGCTCGTGACGACGACGATCGGGCCCTCCGGTCCGAGCGGCGCACCGGCACCGAGCGAGATCGGCGTCGCGGCGAACGTCGCGATCACTGCGCGCGGACCGATTGCCTTCTCGTCGCCGTGGTACGCGAGACGGACGCGCGCCAGGTTCGCCCCGACCGCACGCGGAGCGAACCGCCGGATGATCAGCGCGAGGCGGACGAAGACGACGGTCGGGATCGCGACCACGAGCAGGACCCCCGCGATCCCCTCCTGCTCGAGGGCGGGCTCCATCAGCAGTTCGCGCGTCAGCTCGAAATAGCGGTGAAACGAGACCGCCGCCAGCCCACAGATGACGCTGATCACGATGGTCGTCACCAGCACGAACCGCCGCGCCAGCGAGCGCAGATGCGAGAGGAGCGCGTCGCTGGCCTGGCGGACCACCGTCGGCAACCGGAACCGGCGCAAAGACATCGCCGACGGCCTCATGCATCCTTGCAGCCAAGCTGGAGCGCGAACCTCCAGGTCCGCTGGCCGGTGTTAGGATGCGGCGAACGGTCCAATCCACAGCCAGACAGACAGAGCGAAGGTCATATGGACGATCTGCGAGTCCCGACGGTACCGCTCGTGGCGGAGATCCGCTATTTCGACGAGCGTCCTCTCACCGGCCGCATCTTCCTCCCCTCACGGGCACAGCGCCATGACGGCGCGATGCGGCCCGACGAGTGGCTGAACCAGTCGAACGAGTTCTTCCCCTTCCTCCAGGACGATGCGAAGCGCGCGGCCATCCTCAACAAGCGCTACGTCGTGGTTCTGACGGTCCCGGCCTGGCAGCCGGAGGGCGACCTCGACGGACTCGGCGACGTCGCGATCGTGCGCAAGGTCGCGGTGCAGTGCGGCACCTTCAGGCTCGAAGGGGCCGTGCACGTCAACCTCCCAGCTGCACAGAGCCGTCTGCTCGACTGGATCAACGAGCCGGATCCGTTCCTCCTCGTGCGCGACCCGGAGCGGTGGCATCTCGTGCAGAAACGCCGCATCACGTTCCTCGACGAAACGGGAGAATGACCATGTCGCTCGAGCTCCTCCTCAAGCAGACGCTCAAGCTGGGAGGCGGCGAGGTCCGCCTCGTCCCCTCGCACAAGGTCGTCATCGCGACGGCGGCCGGCGAGCAGGAGATCCAGGGGCCGGAGATGACCTCCGCGATCATCCAGCAGATGATCGTCCCGGTGATGCCGCCCCCCGCGAAGCAGGCGATCGCCACAGGGCGCGCGGAGTGGACCATCCGGCACGGCGAGCTCGGCGAGGTCCGCTGCGTCGCGAAGAACGAAGGAGGCGCACTCTCCGCTTCATTCTTCGTCGGCACCTCGACGCCACCGGCTGCGCGGCCGGCCGCCGTCGAGCAGCCACTCCACTCGGCAGCTCCCGCAGCCTCCGCGGGGACGTCCGAGATGGACGCGCTGCTGCGCCAGATGTTCGACATGAAGGCCTCCGACCTCCACATGTCGACCGGCTCGGCGCCCCTGGTGCGCCACGACGGCGAGATCAAGCCGCTGCCCGGCCGCGACCCGATCTCCGCCGCCGAGATGGAACGGCTCCTCATGACGATCGCTCCCGAGCGCAACAAAGAGGAGTTCAAGCGGCGGCACGACACCGACTTCGCGTACGAGATCACAGGCCTCTCCCGGTTCCGGTCGAATTACTTCATGGACCGCAAAGGCCCCGGCGCCGTCTTCCGCGTCATCCCGTCGAAGATCATCACGGCCGAGGACATGGGGCTCTCGAAGGAGGTCCTCGACCTCTGCTTCCTCTCGAAAGGACTCGTCCTGGTCACCGGTCCGACCGGCTCGGGCAAGTCGACGACGCTCTGTGCGCTGATCGACTACATCAACCGCTACCGCAACGACCACATCATCACGATCGAGGACCCGATCGAGTTCGTCCACGACAACAAGAAGTGCCTCATCAACCAGCGGCAGGTCGGCGAGCACACCGACGGATTCAAGGACGCGCTGCGGGCCGCGCTCCGAGAGGACCCCGACATCGTCCTCGTCGGCGAGATGCGCGACCTGGAAACCGTCTCGATCGCGATCGAGACCGCAGAGACCGGCCACCTCGTGTTCGGGACGCTGCACACCTCGTCGGCTGCGTCGACCGTCGATCGCATCATCGACCAGTTCCCCGCAGACCGGCAGGACCAGATCCGCGTCATGCTCGCCTCGAGCCTCAAAGGCGTCATCTCGCAGATGCTCTGCAAGAAGGTCGGCGGCGGACGCGTCCCGGCCCTCGAGGTCATGTTCGGCATCCCGTCGATCTCGAACCTCATCCGCGAGGCAAAGATCTTCCAGATCCCCTCGATCATCCAGACCGGCAGAAAGCTCGGCATGTGCCTGATGAACGACAGCCTGCTCACCCTCGTAAAGGCCGGCACCGTCGAGCCGAAGGAGGCCTACTCGAAGGCGGTCGACAAGATGGGTCTCCTGACGATGTTCAAGTCGAACAACATCGACGTGTCGTTCACCGGGGGAGGGTGAGGGGACCCAAGCGAAGTGTGAAGTGTGAAGTGTGAAGTGTGAAAAGGCGGGTGGGCTTTCACACTTCACACT
>JBAQWH010000230.1:0-8772 GCA_049298815.1 Thermoanaerobaculia bacterium
GTAGGTCCCCTTGTGCGACTGCGCGAGCCGCGGCTCGACGAGCGGCAGCACTTCGCGTGGTGTGATGAGCGCGAGCTCGACCGCCTCGTCGTTGATGGCGATGTCGGGGATCGAGATGTCGGCGACGATCACCTCTCCGCACCAGATCGCAGCTGGCTCGAAGACGTGGCAGACCTTCGGTGCCGCGAACGTGACGGTGACCTCGGCCTGCACGCACGGCTCGAACGGAACTGCGGACGAAGCGTTGGCGCCACTCGGGAGGTCGACCGCGAGCACCGGAATCCGCAGCTCGGCCATCCCGCGGATGATGTCGGCCTGGATGCCAGAGGGCGGCCGGTTGAGGCCCGTGCCGAAGAGCGCATCGACCAGGAGGTCCGCATCGGCAACGTGGGCGAGCGCCGTATCGATCTCGGAGCTCTGGGTCACCGGGTAGATCGGCATGCCGAGCCGCTCGCAGATGAGGAGGTTCGTCAGCGAGTCGCCGCCGATCGACGCCCGGTCGCCCACGATGACGAGCTGCGGAACCACTCCGCGGTTCTCGAGGTGGCGGGCGACCGCGAACCCATCGCCGCCGTTCTGCCCCGTGCCGCAGATGATCGCCACCCGCTCCACCGACGCATAGCGTTCGAAGATCGCGTCGACGACGGCAATCGCCGCATTCTCCATCAACACGATCGACGGCACGCCGAAGCGATCGATGGTGCGGCGGTCGATGCTGCGCATCTGCTCGGCAGTGAGGATCTTCATGGGCCGAGTGTAGAGGGAATGGGAGGGAATGGGGCAATAGGACAATGGGACCTATGGGACCTATAGGACCGATAGGACCCGCCCTCCCCGAGGGTCACAGGGCAGCTTCGCCGCAACTAAAGTTCGATAGCCTTCTCCCCGCGTGCGGGGAGAAGGTGCCGAAGGCGGATGAGGGGCTTCGTGGCATGGCCCCTCACCCGCACTTCGCTTCGCTCCGTGTCTCCCTCTCCCCGCTCACGCGGGGCGAGGGATGTTGAAAGAGCTGGCGTCGCGCGAAGTTTGTACTTAGCGCAGGGAGGGCGGGTCCCATAGGTCCTATTGGTCCCATAGGTCCTATTCGACCTATTCGAACCAAAAAAACCGAGGAGCCTCAGCCCGACAGGAGGGGGGAGCGGGCCGAGACTCCTCGTTCGAAGCGCTAGAAGAGGGACGCGAGGGGGAAGGGGATCGGGAGCGCGCGGCGGTTCGCTTTCGAGGTCCGCCTGGCTGCCGGGACGAACGTCCGCGGGTAACGGTACTCGACCCGCCGCTCGGCGCTCTGCGTGAGGTCACGCTGGAGGTATTCGATCTTGACGTCGAAGGCCGGGTCTTCGATGAGGCGGCGCAGCGACTCGCGGCAGAAGACGATCGTGCGGAGCTTCAGGCCCTCGCCGCGAACCGCAAAACGGATCGAGCCGGAGTCCGAAGTGGTGCGAGTGATTTCAGCCGGAAGCACTCTGACGATCTCGTCCGCCACCTGCGTCTCGTCGTAGTGTCTGATTGCGATCCTGCTCATCACTGCCTCCTCGATCTCCTTTGCTGCCGGGCAACCGTGCGGGTTGTGTGTCTGGTCTAATAGACGCCGGAGGGGCCTCGAAGTTTCACCCCTCCGGCAAAATTCAGTGAACGCGAACCCACCCATCGTGACCTTCGTCGGTCTCGGAATCAGCGCGCCGGCCCACCGCGATGAGACCGTGTTGGACGTTGCGCGCCGCACCGGCGCTCCGCTCGGCAACTCCTGTGGCGGAGTCGGGATCTGCGCGCGCTGCCGGGTGACCGTCTGCCGAGGAGAGGGAAACCTCAGCGAGCCGACGTCGGTCGAGATCAGGTTCGGGACCGCTCGCAAGTTCGCGTCCGACGAGCGGATGGCGTGTCAGGCCGTGGTCCGCGGCGACTGCGCGGTCACGACGACCTACTGGTGAGCCGAACCTGTGACAAAGCGGAACCGTAAGGCATTTCCTCCGGCCCGGAAGCCGTTCGACGGCCCGATGTCCGAAACGAAAGTGGGTGGGCGGTGAAGCACGTCAGCGCGAGGGCGTGGGCCGCATTCTTCATCGTCTGCACGGTCTGGGGGACGACGTACCTCGCGATCGCCATCGCGATCGAGACCATCCCGCCGTTGATGCTGACCAGCATCCGATTCCTCGTCGCAGGCGTTCTGATGCTCGGCTTTGCGGCGCTCCGGCGCGAAGCGATTCCGCGCGACCCGAAGACGCTCGGAAGCCTGGCTCTGATTGGATTCCTCATGGTCGGCGTCGGCAACCTCGCGGTCGTCTGGGCCGAGCAGTGGGTGCCGAGTGGGCTCGCTGCGCTCTTCGTCGCGACCGCACCGTTCTGGATGGCCGTCATCGAAAGCGTCCGGCCGCACGGGGAACGGGTGAACGCCCGCACCGTCGTGGGGATGCTGGCAGGATTCGTCGGCGTCGGGCTGCTCGTCACACCGGGGGGCACCGGCGGTGAATGGAACGCGATGTTCGTGATCGGCGCCATCGCGATGCAGGTGGGCTGCGTCGCCTGGCAGCTCGGGTCCGTGCATGGAAAGTACAACATTCGCCACGTCCCGCTGATGACGTCGGCCGCGCTGCAGATGTTGTTCGGCGGCCTGATCGTCGGCGCAGTCGGGATTGCCCTCGGCGAGCACGCAAAGCTCGCGTTCACGCCGCGCACGTTCGGGGCGCTCGTCTACCTCACGATCTTCGGCTCGATCATCGCCTACAGCGCATACGTCTACGTGCTCGCGCACATGAAGACGACGCACAGTTCGCTCTACGCGTACGTGAACCCTGTGGTCGCCATGATCCTCGGATGGCTGATCCTCGACGAGCCGCTGACGGTCCTGTCGTGGATCGCGATGGGCGTCATCCTCGGCGGCGTCGCGCTCGTGCAGTCGAGTGCCTGGGGGAAACGCGAACAGACCACCGTGCCGGATGCGGATCCGGTCGCCGCCCCCGAAGCCTGAGAGCGGTGCGCGACTACCGCTGTCGCTGCGTTTCGAGGAACGCGAGGTACTCGCGGATGTTCGTCTCCTTGAACGGGATCCGGATCGCGTTGGTGAGTCTCTGGTTCGCGTCGCGCTCGTCGATCGCGATCGCCTTCCGGACGTCGGCGATGGCGAGGTCGATCCGTCCGGCGCCCGCGTGCAGGAGTGCGAGGTAGACGTGAGGCTCGGGTGACTGCGGCCGGAGCTCGGCCGCACGGGCGAACTCCTTCGCGGCGTCCTCGCTGCGCTCGAGGCGGCTGAGGAGCGCCCCGAGGTTCATCCGGGCGTCGTACATGTCGGGCTTCATCCGGAGCGCCTGCTGGTACTGCTCCAGTGCTTCCTCGTTCCTGTCCGCGCGTGCGAGCGCTGCCGCGTAGTCGTTTCTCAGGCTCGCAGAGTCGGACTTCTCGCGGAGGGCCACGGCGTACTCGCGCAGCGCGGTCTCGGGATCGCCCTGCGTGGTGGCGAGGGCGGCGCGCGTCGCGGGGTCGTCTTTCATCGCGAGCGCCGTGCGCAACAGACCGGCGGCTTCGGTCATGCGGCCGGCGGCGAGCTCCATCTCCGCGAGGGCGACGTAACCCTCCACGTAGCGACGGGGAGAGATGCGGACCGCGGCGCGGAAGTGTTCGGCGGCTTCGGTCGCTTCACCTTTCTCGAGGAGCGTCGTGCCGAGGCGCAGGTGGGCCGCGGAGTTCTCGGTCGTGACGAGCGTGGCGTGGCGGAAGAGCGTTTCGCTGTCTCGCCAGTGCCCCACCTGACGATGGGCGACGAACGCGAGGACGACGAGGATCACGGCTGCGAGCCCGAACGCCGCACGGCTCATCACCGCGCTGGACGCGAACAGGTCGGCGACGAACCAGACGATCGCGATCGACAGTCCGATCTGCGGCAGGTAGGTGTAGCGGTCCGCCATCGACTGGTGGCCGATCTGGACGAGTCCGATCACCGGCACGAGCATCCCGACGAACCAGAGCCATCCGGTGAGCAGATAACGGCGGCTGTGGAAGAAGACGACGGCGGCGGTGACGACGAGAACCAGCAGCGCCGCGGCGAACGCTCTTCCGGAGTCGATCGAGTCGGGATACGCGTAGGGGATGGCGAGTCCAGCCGGCCAGATCGTCTTGCCGACGTAGCTCGCGTACGAGAGAAACGCGTTGGCGACGCGGATGCCGAGCGGCACTGCCTGCGTCGTCGCGAGAGCCTCTGCCGAACGCTGCGCGATGAACGTCACGATCGAGCCGGCGATCGTGAGTGCGAAGAGCGGCGCCTTCTCGACGGTCGCCTTCCAGATCGCTTTCCCGGCGGACAGCTCGAAGCGCCGAAGCGGCCAGTAGTCGATCAGGAGGAGGACGAACGGCAACGTCACCAGCATGCCCTTCGCCATCAGTCCCAGCGCCATCGAGACGCAGGTGAGCACGTACTTCGATCTCGAGCGGCTCTCCGCGTAGCCGAGGTAGAACCAGACCGCCAGCAGGAAGAAGAAGCCGCTGAGGACGTCCTTCCGCTCGGCGAGCCAGGCGACCGACTCCACGTGCAGCGGATGGAGCGCGAAGATGCCGGCGACGATCGCGCTCCGCCAGGTCGAGCGCGTGGCGCGGCGGAGGACGAACAGCAGCAGCACGGTGTTGGCCGCATGCCACGCGACGTTCACGAGGAGATGCGCCCCGGCGTTCAGGCCGAAGAGCTCGACGTCGAGGAGGTGCGTCAGCCACGTCAGCGGATGCCAGTTGAAGTCGAACGAGGTGAACGCCCACGCAATGCTGTCGGGCGTCAGCCCCGCCTTCACGTGCTCGTTGTTCGTGACGTAGATCGGGTCGTCGAAGTTCAGGAAAGCGTGACCGCGAAGCTGCGCGAACACGGCGAAGATCGCGGCGACGAGCGTCGCGGCGATCGCGATCGCGCGAGACGTGTCAACGGGGGCGGAGACCGCGGCGGGCGCGACGGGACTGTGCTGGCCCGGGCTGGCGGCGGTCGTGTCTGGCGGATTCTGGCGGGCGCGTGATCGTCTTCCCATCGGCGCGCGGAGTGTACCGAAGGGGAACGAGAACTCGAAACCGGGCGCCAGTCGTGTGGGGCGCGGGCGCTATCTGGCGAGGTCCCCTTCGAGGAGCTTCTTCAGCCGCTCGAGGTCCTCGCGGATGTTCGCCGCAGGGTCTTCGCCGAGGAGCTTCGAGATCTTGACGCCGACCCGGCCGGCGGGAGGGTCGTAGCGCATGTTCACGCGCACCTCGGTGCCGCGGCCGTCGGAGGTCGGCGTGAAGTGGACCGAGCCGGCGTTGTCGATCTGCGAGCCTTCGGTCGACCGCCAGCCGATCAGCTCATTCGGGATCTCGTTGATGATCTCGGCGTCCCATTCGAGGCTGCGCCCGGCCGGCCCTTTCGCCACCCAGTGCGAGCGGCGGTCGCCCTGCACCTGGACCGCCTCGAGGTTGTTCATGAAGCGGGGCAGGTTCTCGAAGTTGCGCCAGAATGCGAACACCCGCTCAGGAACGACGGAGACGGTCACCGAATGCTCGACCTTCGTGCCGCGCCCGTACGGAATGCTGACCTGTCTGCCGTGCTGCTCTTCGGCGGTCGTCATCCCGAGCGCCTCGTAGACGGGGCAGTGGCCGCTGGCGCCTCGCCAGACCATCGCACCGCCGAGCAGCGCGAGGCCGTAGCCGATCGACGTCCGCTTCGTCAGGCCGTAGCCCGCGAGGGCGGTCCCGAAGATGACGGAGACCCAGCGCTCGCCGTCGGCCACGTTCTGATCATCGGCCCGGATGTAAGTTGATGCGTCTGCCATTGTTCGACTCCTCGCAAGGTCAGGAGCGACGCACGAGACGTGCCGGTTCGAACGGTCGTGCGAGCCGGTCAGCGGCTCACTTGTAGATGGCGACCGGTGCCGGGATGCCGCCCGTCTGCGGGTAGTCGCGACGGTCGGTGAACGAGCGGACCGGCGCCGAGTAGACCGGCACCGTGTTGCCGGCGACGATCGCGGTCTGTCCGGTCGGCGTGAGCTCCTTGACGTCGCCCGGGATACGGACGCGGATCTGCGAGGGGTCGATGACCGACGACCCGTTCGGACGGAGCAGGACGTTCGGGATGAGGACGTCGGCGTTCGGCGGGATGTTCTGCAGCGTCATCGTCGCAGTCTCGGCGCCGGGCGCGTTGAACCCGATCGTGACGTTCCCCGGCGGGACGTCGAGCATGACGAACGCGCCGTTCTCGGAGACGCCGCCGGTGACGTACGAGACCCCTTCGACCCAGACCGAGATCTGCGCGAACAACTCGCCGCGGCGGGCCATCTCCATCTCGACGGTTTCGCCCTTCTTGGAGCCGGCGACGTCGTCCACCCAGCCGCGGACGCTGACCGGCTGCCTGCTGATGTTGTCGAGTGCGAAGTCGCCCTTTTCACCACCGCAGGCGGAGAGGATCACGGCGAGCGAGAGCACAGCCAAGCGTTTCATCGTTGAAGAGCGTACCACGCGATTCCGACCCATTCGTGGACCATGCCGGTCGCGTTGGCGAGCGACTCCGAGGAGGGGATGAAGCTCCTTCCGTCGAGGGGCCCGTGCCGCTCGATCACCGGGTGTCCGATCACGGTGTCGAAGTGCTTCCGGAACTCGCGGCGGGTCCTTCGCATGTGCGTGGCCGAGGTGACGAGACCGATCCGCGTCGACCGATCGATGCCGCGCAGCCGGAGCATTTCGACCGGATGCTGCCGGGTGTTGCGGGAGCGGCTTTCGAGCTGCACCCGCTGCGGCGGGACACCTTTCAGGATCGCGAGCTCCCGCATCAGGCGGAGGGTCCGGAGGCCCGACTGTCCGCCGGGCATCGTGTCGGCGCCGGACATGACCAGGACGGCCCGTCGGTGCTGCTTCCACCAGTCGACCGCTGCGACGACCCGCTCGGCGGACTCCGTCCCCAGCGACCGTTCCTTCGAGCCACCCGACGGTACGACGATCACCGCCGGGATGCCGATCTCGGTCTCGACCGTGAGGGTCCGCTCGAGCAGCCGGACCGCTGCGTCGGTGCCGATCACCGCGACGGCGACGGTCGCCGCGACGGCGATGGTCAGCGCCAGCCGGGCCCGCTTGTCCTTCCGGATGCGATGGCGCGCGTACAGCGTCGTGATGGCGAGGACGACCACCAGGATCAGGAACGGGTCGGTCAGTGGTTTTCCGTAAGACTGCATCGCTGCATTGTGCATGCGATAATCGACGCCTGTCCGTGCCCATGAAACGACTTTTCTCTCTCAGCCTTCTCGCTGCCCTCGCCGCCGCCTCCATCGTCCTCGCACAGTCTTCCGGACAGGGGGTCGTCCGCACGTCGACCGGAGATCATCCGTTCACGTGGGTCCTGCAGTCGGGGCAGGTGTACGTCTCGGTCGACGAAGTGGCGAAAGCAGTCGGCGCCACCGTCACGCCCGAGAGCACCGGTTACCGCATCGCAGTGAACAACGTCACCGCTGCCTTCGGGCCGGACAGCCGGTTTGGTGTCGTCCGCGACGAGCTCATCGAGATGCCGGTGCCGCCGACGGCGATCGAGGGCCGTCCGTACGTTCCGTGGCAGTTCTTCCGCGGATTCCTGACCGCTGCGGCGTCTCTCGACGTGACGCTCGATCCGGCTACGCACCTCATGACCGTCAAGCCGGTCCAGCGCGATGTGATCGACGTACAGCTCTCGCTGGCCAACGTGCATGGGATCTCCAAGCTGGTCTTCACGCTCAGCAGCCCCGCCGGCTATTCGATCGTGAAGGATCCGGGAGCCTACATGCTCCGGTTCGAGGCCCCGATCCGGCCTCCCTTCACCGAGCAGGCCTACGACGATCCGAACGTGTCGAAAGTCTCGTTCACTGGCAACGAGGTGCGTATCCAGCTCATGGGGAGCGAGGTCGTCGGTGATGCCTACACCCTCGACAACCCGGCCCGCGTGGTCCTCGACCTCCGCAAGGGCGCGGCGGCCGCACCCGGGACGTCGGCTCCGATTCCTGGTGCCGGCCGGCCCGCCGCAGCGCGCGGAATCCGAACCATCGTGATCGACCCAGGCCACGGTGGGAAGGAGGTCGGCGCGATCGGTCCTGCCGGAGTGATGGAGAAGGACCTCACGCTCACCATCTCGAGGAAGCTCGCCGACTCGCTCGCCGCACGCACCGGTGCCCGCGTCGTCCTGACGCGCGAGGACGATTCGCTCGTTCCTCTCGATGCTCGTACCGCCATTGCGAATCAGTACGAGGCGGATCTTTTCCTTTCCGTCCACATGAACGCCGCCGTCGTGAAGGACGCGAAGGGGAGCGAGACGTACTTCCTCTCGCTCGACGCGTCCGACGAGGCCGCGCGTGCAGCCGCGGAGACCGAGAACGCTTCGGCCGGCACCAGCGCCGCGGCGGACCTGAACCTCATCCTGTGGGACCTCGCGCAGCAGAAGTACCTCCAGGAGTCGAGCCGCTTCGCACAGACGATCCAGGAGCAGATGAACGCTGCCACCGGCGTCCAGAACCGCGGAGTGAAGCAGGCGCCGTTCAAGGTGCTCATCGGCGCCACGATGCCGGCTGCGCTCGTCGAGGTTGCCTTCATCTCCAACGCCGAAGAAGAAGCGAAGCTGCAGAGCGAAGAGTTCCAGAAGGCGATGGTCGAGACCCTGACCGCCGCGGTGGTCCGCTACAAGACCGACTACGAGACGAGGATCGGACTCGTGCAGCCGGCCGCCCCCGCGGCTCCCGCTCCGGCAACCTCCCAGCCGGGAGCGCCGGCGGCGAAACCAACGTTCCCGCCTCCCGCTCCGGCCGCGGCAGTACCAACGCC
>JBAQWH010000231.1:0-1556 GCA_049298815.1 Thermoanaerobaculia bacterium
GAGTCACCGCGACCGAGGGGCTCGCGATGGGGATCGGCGTCCAGTTCTATCCGGTCGTCGACGTCCAGAACAACCCGCGCAACCCGATCATCAACATCCGCTCGTTCGGCGAGGATCCCGCCAAAGTCTCCTCGCTCGCGATCGCCTACCTGAAGGCCGTCCAGGCGAACGGCATGCTCGCGACGGCGAAGCATTTCCCCGGGCACGGGGACGTCGACTCCGATTCGCACCTCGTGCTGCCGACGCTCGACGTCGATCGCGCACGTCTCGACTCGGTCGAGCTGCCGCCGTTCCGAGCGTCGATCGACGCGGGGGTCGCGGCCGTCATGTCTGCGCACATCTACCTCCCCCAGCTCGAGACCGAGAAGGACCTCCCAGCCACTCTCTCGAAGAACGTGATGACCTCGCTCCTCCGCGACGAGTTGAAGTTCAAGGGGCTCGTCTTCAGCGACGCGATGGACATGGGCGGGATCACGACGCGGTACGACGAGAAGGAAGCGACCGTCCGTGCGATCGAGGCCGGCAACGACATCGTCCTCTTCCCGCCGCACGTCGGCATCGCGTTCGAAGCAATTCGCGACGCGGTGGCGAGCGGCCGGCTGACGGAGGCCCGGATCGACGAGTCGGTCCGCCGGATCCTCGCGGCCAAGAAACAGCTCGGCCTCGAGCGCTACAAGCCGGCGGACGTGAACGCACTCACCTCGATCCTCGGGGCGAAGGAGCATCGCGAGATCGCGAAGCGGATCGCGGAAGAGGCGATCACCCTGGTGCGCGACGAGAAGAAAGTCCTTCCCCTCAAACCGTCGCCCGACCTGAGCGTGCTGCACGTCGCGCTGCTCGACAGCCGCGACGGCTGGCGCGAGGGACCGGTCGGCAACGTCGCGGCCGCCGAGATGCTGAAGCGCTTCCCTCGCACCGTGAACGTCCGCGTCGACAACCTGACCTCGGCCACCGAGTACGAGGTCATCCGCAAGGCGGCCGACCTCGTCGACGCCATCGTCGTCAATGTGTTCGTCCGCGTCGGCTCCTACAAGGGATCGATCGACCTCAACCCGCAACAGCTCTCACTCCTGCGCGCCTTCGCGAAGAGCGCCCGCCCGTTCGTCCTGGTCCTGCACGGCAGCCCCTTCCTCCTGCAGTCGATTCCGGAGCTGCCCAGCTATGTGCTGACCTACGACACCCACAACGACGCCGAGCGGGTCGCGATCCGCGCCATCACCGGCGAGATCCCGTTCAAGGGTCACCTCCCGGTGAGCCTGCCCGGCCTGCACCCGAGAGGACACGGGATCACGACCGCGGAGCCTTGAGTCAGTCGAGGGCGGCCCCTGCTCTGAATTGATGCGATGGACGAGGCCGCGTAGCGGGCGACAGGGAAGGCGTTCTGTCCTGCCGCCCGCTACGCGGGCTCTATCGTTTTTACCTCGGACCTACCCCGGCTGAAGGGCGTGTTGCTCAAGCCGGGTGGTGGATTGGCGTTTAGCGGGCGGAGCAGCGAAAGGCGAGAACGAGCGGTCGGTCGGGTGCGAGCAGCGTACGAAGTCGGTTGAGAGCCAGGA
>JBAQWH010000232.1:0-4533 GCA_049298815.1 Thermoanaerobaculia bacterium
CTCCTCGCGCTCGCACACCACGCCGATCCCGCCACGCCCGACGTCGACCTCGTCATCCGCACCGGCCGCGAGCAGCGGCTGAGCGACTTCCTCCTCTGGGAAAGCGCGTACGCCGAGCTCTACTTCACCGAAGGGCTCTGGCCCGACTTCACCGGCGAGGACCTGCGCGAAGCGGTCTCCGCGTTTCATCGCCGCGACCGCCGATTCGGCGCCGTCGTCCCGCTCGCCCGCCCTGCGAAGATCATGACCGGGCGCTGACGCGGGGGGCCCTCGGTCCCTCGGTCCCTCGGTCCTGAGTTCCTCGGGGTTCCTCGGGTTCCTCGGGTTCCTCGGGGTTCCTCGGGGTTCCTCGGGGTTCCTCGGGTTCCTCGGGGTTCCTCGGGGTTCCTCGGGGTTCCTCGGGTTCCTCGGGTTCTGCTTGCTGACCACTGACCACTGACCACTGACCACTGGCCACTGACCACTGACCACTGACCACTGACCACTTCAAAAAACCTCTTGCATCCGCTTTAGTGATGTAGTTAACTACATCACCTAATCTCAACAGCATCGCGAGAACCGCGGACCCAAGAATGGATCGTGAGTGGAATGACAGCCAGCCGATTTACCGACAGCTTCGGGACCGTGTCGTCGTCATGATTCTCGACGGCGTCCTGGGCGAAGGTGACCCGCTGCCCTCGGTGCGCAACGTGGCGGCCGACTATCGGGTCAACCCGATCACGGTGCTCAAGGGCTATCAGCAGCTGGTCGACGAGCAGCTCGTCGAGACCCGGCGGGGCCGCGGGATGTTCGTCCGGCCCGGCGCGCGAACCCTTCTCCTCGACGGCGAGCGCCAGAAGTTCCTCGCCGAGGAGTGGCCACGGATTCAGGCGACGATCCAGCGCCTCGGCCTGAGCGTCGCCGAGCTTCTCGGGGCGGGCGCCGCCGCGATGCCGGAGGAGCGCTGACCATGGCCTGCATCGAGGCGCGTGGACTCCGCAAGACCTTCGGCCGGACCGTCGCCGTCGATGGCGTCGATCTTCAAGTCGAGGAGGGCCGCATCCTCGGGCTGATCGGCCCGAACGGAGCTGGCAAGACCACCACGCTGAACGCGCTCCTCGGTCTCACCCCCTACCAGGGCGAGCTGAAGGTGCTCGGACTCGATCCCTGGACCGAGCGTGAACAGCTCATGAGAGACGTCGCCTTCATCGCCGACGTCGCCGTACTGCCGCGCTGGATTCGCGTCTCCCAGCTGCTCGACTACGTCGGCGGCGTCCATCCGCGGTTCGATCGCGGCAAGGCCGAGGCGTTCCTCGCGAGGACCGACATCAAGCGGGGCAGCAAGGTCCGGGAGCTGTCGAAGGGGATGGTGACGCAGCTCCACCTCGCGCTCGTGATGGCGATCGACGCGAAGCTGCTCGTCCTCGACGAGCCGACGCTCGGCCTCGACATCCTGGTGCGCAAGCAGTTCTACGAATCGCTGCTGACCGATTACTTCGACCGCAGCCGCACGATCCTCGTCACGACGCACCAGGTCGAAGAGATCCAGGACGTCCTGACCGACGTGATGTTCATCGACCGCGGCCGGATCGTCTTCAGCTGCAGCATGGACGACTTCGAGACGCGGTACGCCGAGGTGCTGGTGAGCCCGGCGCAGGCCGCGGCCGCGAGAGCGCTGCATCCGATTCACGAGCGGCAGGTCTTCGGACGCAGCCTGTTCCTGTTCGAGGGCGCCGACCGCCAGCAGCTCGCCGCACTCGGTGAGGTGCGGACGCCGAGCATCGCCGACCTGTTCGTCGCGGTCATGGGAAACCGGACCGGAGGAGCGAAGGGATGATGACGACGACGCAGCCGGACGCGCCTCTCGACGCCCGCTCACCGGTGGCAGAGACCCGCCCGTTCGCCTGGTTGGTGCGGCGGGAGCTGTGGGAGAACCGGTACCTCTACGTCGCGCCGGTGCTCGTGGCCGAGATCGTCCTGCTCGCGTCGATGTTCGCCACGTTCACGCGCGTGCGTCGGATCGATTTGCCGTCGAATCCCGCCACACTGCACGCCGCGGCCGGTCCCTTCCAGATGGCGCCGGCTCCGATCATGTTGGTCGCCCTCGTGATCGGGATCTTCTACTGTCTCGACGCGCTCTACGGCGAGCGACGCGACCGCAGCATCCTCTTCTGGAAGTCGCTGCCGGTCTCTGACCGCACGACCGTCCTGTCCAAGGCGTCGATCCCGATGATGGTGCTCCCGGCGATGGCGATCGGGCTCAGCGTCGTCATCCAGGTGGTCCTCATCTTCGTCGGCAGCGCGATAATGCTCGGCCGAGGGATGAGCCCGGTGCCATTGTGGGGCGAGCTCCGGTTCTTCGAGGGGCTGCCGATCATGGTCTACGGCCTGTCGGTGCACGTGCTCTGGTTTGCACCGATCTACGCCTGGCTGCTGCTCGCGTCGGCCTGGGCGCGGCGGGCGGCGTTCCTCTGGGCGGTGCTGCCGTTGATGGCGGTCGCCGCCGTCGAGCGGATCGTCTTCGGCACGACGCGCTTCCTCGCGCTGCTGCATTACCGCGTCGGCGGCGCGATGAAAGAGGCCTTCGTCTCAGGGCCGGCGGAGGAAGGGAACGTCGAGCGCCTCTGGCAACTCGACCCCGTGACGTTCCTGGCCGCACCCGGCCTCTGGCTCGGACTGCTGTTTGCCGCCGCGTGTCTCGTCGCGGCGGTGCGCCTGCGACGCAACCGCGAACCGATCTGATCGTCCACGACGCCTGGCTCGAAGAAGAGCGGGCGTGAGCTGTCGCCGTTGATCCCGAGTCGTTCCGCACCGAGAGCCGTCAGTCACGTCGTCATTCAGCAACGCGTTCACCAATTCAGAGGGAGAGAGCCCAATGCGAATCCTGCAAACCCTTCTCATCATCGTCGTCGCGGGCTGTCTGCTCGTGGCGCAGCCGCTGACGGCCGCCGACGGCCATCTCGTCGACGTCCGCTGGCTCGAAAAGCACCTCGGCGATCCCAACATCCTCGTGCTCGACGCTTCGCCCGCACAGGCTTATGCGAACAAGCACATTCCCGGCGCCGTGAACCTCGATGCGATGACCTACGGCGTCGACGACCGGCCGCTCGCCGCGATGGACCAGCTCTTCCAGTCGGCAGGAGTCAGCCCCGACAAGAAGGTCGTGCTGTACGACCAGGGCGGCTCGATGTTCGCCACGCGGCTCTTCTTCTCGCTCGAGTACCACGGGTTCCCGGTGAAGAACCTCATGTTGCTCGACGGAGGGCTCACGAAGTGGGAGGCATCGGGGCTTCCGGTGACGAAGGACGCCACGCCGCCGCCCGCGAAGGGAACGTTCAAGGCAAAGCTCAACGAAGGGGTACGGGTCAGGCTGCCGGAGTTTCTCAACGCGTCCGGCGATCCCGAGCACAACGTACTGCTCGAAGCGCTCACCCCCGACTGGCACTTCGGTGCGGTCGCCCCGTTCGACCGACCCGGCCACGTGCCGAATGCCGTGCTGATGCCGAGCGCCGACTTCTTTGCGGCCGACAAGACCTTCAAGTCCCCGGATGAGATCGCGCGGATGCTGAGCCACCTTGGAGTCCGCCGCGACCAGAAGATCTACACCCACTGCGGAGGCGGCGTCGCGGCGAGCGTCCCGTACTTCGCGCTCCGGTTCATGCTCGACTATCCGGAGGTCAAGCTCTATCCCGAGTCGCAGCTGGGATGGCTCAGCGACGAGCGCGAGCTCCCCTACTGGACCTACGACGAGCCGTTCCTCATGAAGGAGGCCAGCTGGCTGCGCGTCTGGGGCGGCAGGATGCTCCGGATGTACGGCATCTCGAAGGTCAGCGTCGTCGACGTGCGCCCCGCGGACGTCTTCGGCGAGGGTCACGCGCCGTTCTCGCTCAACGTCCCCGCCGAAGTGTTCAGGTCCCATCTCGCCGACCCGAAGAAGCTCGCGGCCGTGCTCGGACCGGCGGGCGTCAATCCGGCACACGAGGCGGTCATCGTCTCGGGCGGAGGTCTGACGAAAGAAGCCGCCCTCGCATTCGTCCTCTTCGAAGCGCTCGGCCAGAAGCGGGTCAGCGTCCTTCTGGACCCGATGGACCGGTGGGCCGCGGCAGGCCTGGCGCCGACGAAGGACGCGACCGCGGTGGGTCCGAAGAATGGGCCGCAGGACCTTTCCATTCCGCCTGCGACGTATCCCGCGCAGGTTCGCGCCAACGTGATCATCACCGACCCGGAGGGCCCTGCAGGTCTCTATCCGAAGATCTTCATCGCTTCCGGCGACGCGATTCCCGCTCGCGCGTGTGCGACCCACGTCGTCCAGCACGTCCCCTACAAGAGCCTTTTGAACGCGGACGGGACGCCGAAAGCGGCAAAGGAGATCTGGAGCATCCTCTCGAAGGCCGGCATTACGCGCTATGCGGAGCTCATCTGCTTCTCGGACGATCCGGCCGAGGCGGCCGCGAACTACTACCTCCTCCGGCTGATGGGCTTCCCCGACGTGAAAATGCTCGTGATGTAGCACACAAGTCCAGGCCTTTGGCGCCACCTCGTGGAGTGCGGGAC
>JBAQWH010000233.1:0-13820 GCA_049298815.1 Thermoanaerobaculia bacterium
GGTTCCTCGGGTTCCTCGGTTCCTCGCGAAGACCGGGAGAGAAGAAGACGAGACGCAAAGAGCTCTCATCAATGGGCGTTCGCGCCCGGCCCCCCGAGGAACCGAGGAACCCCGAGGAACCGAGGAACCCCGAGGAACTCAGGAACTCAGGAACCCGAGGAACTCAGGGACCGAGGAACCGAGGACCCGGGCGGGCGGGGGCCGGTTGGTTCGCTTCTCGCACTAAGCAGCCGCGGCCGCGCAAGCGGGTTCCGATGCGATTCGACATAATCGGCAGTCATGGGCAAACGCCAGGTCCGCGTGGTTCCCGTCCCGAAGACGGCGACGACGCTGCTGCTCGTCGCGGTCACGGCGGGCATGCTCTGGCTTCTCTACTTCCTTTCGGGGAAGGCGTACGCCGGCGACGACAGTGCGTTCCGGTCGCTGATCCTCATGGTCATGCGGCCGGAGGAGAGCTCGATGTCGCGCCCGGCGGTCCTCGCGTCGCTGATGCCGATCGTCGCGAACGTCCTCCTCTTCATGCCGTGGGGGTTTCTGCTGTTCGTGTTGCTCGACCGGACGAGCCGGCCGCGGCGGACCACGTACGTGCTGACGGTTGCGGCTGGCCTGGTCTTCGCTCTGGCGGTTTACGTCGGGCAGGAGTTCCTGCCGACTCGTGTGACGACGTTGACCGATTGCATTGCCAACACGGCGGGCGTCTTCGCAGGAGCGGCGCTCGGACACATGAGAAAGGACGTGCGCGTCCGGTTCGATTTCTGAGCCGGGTCGGTGACGCGTTCAGGAGCGGTGGCCTCACCGCAGTCGAGGTGGAGTCGTGATTCTCGTCGTGGAAGATGATCCCCAGGTCGCGAGGCTGATCGCGCTCGTTCTCCAGCGGAACGGGTTCGAGTCGAAGACCGTCGCGGACGGGCAGAGCGCGCTCGATGCCGCACGCGAGCTGCGGCCGGAGATGATCTTCGCCGACCTCACCATCAAGGGGATGGGAGGGGAGGCGCTCTGCAGCACGCTGAAGGGGCAGGAAGAGACGAAGGAAATCCCGTACATCATCCTGTCCGGGGACCGCGACGTTTCGGAGAAGGCGCGAGTCTGCGGGGCCGACGACTTCATGGGCAAACCTTTTGAATTCGACGACCTGATTCGCCTGGTCAACAAACATGCAAGAGCTCAAAGCGCAAAAGCCGATTGAGTCCCCGAACGCCGATCCGGTGAGCCGTCTGATCGAACGCCTCGAAGCCGAGGGATTCCGGTCGGAGCAGGATCCGACCGAGTGGGAGCAGTTCGGCGAGATCATCTACCGCCGGCCGGAGAAGCTGCCGCTGGCGAGCGGGGAGACGGTCTTCATCTTCACGCGGATCGAAGAGCTGAACGAACGGATTCTGCGCCGGACCTCCGAGACGGTCGTCCAGACCTACTCGGCCCGCAACGTCGCGGACAAGGCGCTCTCGGTTCTCCAGTCCACGACGGTCTTCCACTGTCTCGTCACGACGTCCGACCAGCCGCAGAACGAGCCGCTCAGCGATTACATCGCCCGCTCGGGCGGTGCGACGTTCATCCCGGTCGTCATCATCCCGGAGATCAACGAGGTGTTGTACCCGAACCTGGAGGAAAAAGTCGGGACGATGCGTCCGCGAGTCGAGTACCTGCAGTACCTCCTCGGTGAGCGCCGCGAGCCGGTCGACATGCACAGGTCGACGGTCCAGGCGATGTGGGTCTCCGTCGCGGTCGTGCTGGTCGTCGTGATCGCGATCCTCGTTTCGCTGATCGGTTGAGGCGCGCGTGAGTACAATCGGCGCGTGCTGACCGCGTTCGCGCTCCGCCCTGTCGACGTCTTCGAAGAGCTCCGCAAGGACGTCGTCGGGCAGGACGACGCGCTCCGCGAGATCGCGGTCGCGCTGGTCAAGCACCTCGTCGGGCAGCCTGCACCGAACATCCTCCTGATCGGCAACTCCGGTTCCGGCAAGACGACGTTGATGCGCTCCGTCGAGCGCTATCTCGGTGGCAGCTCCTCGCTGCGGGACTTCGCGAACGTCATCCGCCTCAACGCGAACGTGCTCGCGGAGGAGCGGCAGGGTTACGGCCGGGTGGTGCTGGCCCGGCTGCTCGCCAACGCGAAGCGGATGCTCGGCCCCGAGGCCCCCGCCGAGGCGCTGCTTCGCTCCGTGGAGCACGGCATCGTCTTCATCGACGAAGTCGACAAGATCAGGGCGAGCGTGAGCGGCCAGCCGAACGTGCGCGGCATCATCGCGCAGGAAGCCCTCCTGACGCTGATGGAGAACGAGCACCTCGAGTTCGATCTCGACGGACAGACGGCGTCGATCAACTCCGCCGGCATCCTCTTCGTCGCAGGCGGCGCGTTCGAGGACCTCTACGACAGCGTGCTGCGCCGGGCCACGGTAGGGCAGGACGTCGTCCCGATGAAGCCCGTCGTCGTCGTTTCGGCCTCCGGCGAAGTCCGCGAAGAGCTTCCGTTCCACCTCGGCGACTACCTCAAGTACGACGACCTGTTCCGCTACGGCATCACGCCGCAGTTCGTGTCGCGCTTCGAGTCGATCATCGTTCTGCATGACCTGGCCGAGGGGGACCTGGCGAGGATCTTCGTGGAGCCGGAAGGCTCGATCTTCCGCACCTCGCGCGACTACTTCTCGCGGTTCGGCGTCGACCTGCAGATCACCCGTGGCGCACTGATCGCGATCGCCTGGGATGCGGCGCGGCAGAAACGCCTCGGCGCGCGTGCCCTCCGCGAGACCTTCCGCCGCGTCATCCGCGGCCTGGAATTCGACCCCGGCGACGCCTCCAGCGAGCGGCGTGTGGTCACCGTCGACGAAGAGCTGGTGCGACGCGCGATCAGCGCGCGGGAGCAGGGAACCAGCGGGCGACGATAGGAGAATGGGACCTATAGGACCTATGGGACCAATAGGACCCGCCCGCCCGGGGGGCCGACCGCCCACCAGTCCCTCGGTCCCTGAGTGCCTCGGGGGCCGTTGCGTTGGTGCACGTTCCCCGGAAGGCCGCAACGTGGTGAACTCGTGTCGATTGACGTCGCGCGTTTCTCACCGAGGGACTCAGGGACCGAGGGACCGAGGGACTCCTTCTTCTCCCCCGCCCGGATAGGACCCGGGGAGGGTGGGGTCCCATAGGTCCTATTGGTCCTATAGGTCCTATTCGTCCCGTTCTCCCATTCTCCTATGCGCGATAATGCGCGCCTTCGACCATGGCAGACCAACCCAAGAAATCACTGTTCGACAAGCTGAAACGTGGGCTCTTCATGACCCACACCGAGATCCTCGACAAGGTGAAGGAGTCGATGACTCCCGACCTTCCGATCGATCAGAGCGCGATCGACGGGCTCGAGGAAGGACTCCTCGGAGCGGACGTCGGCGCCGAGCTGACGATGTCGCTGGTGGACCGCCTCCAGACGCGGGTCCGCACCGAGAACATCACGAAGATGGAGCGCCTGACCGAGGTGCTTCGCGAAGAGACGCGCGCACTCATCCCGAAGCGGACCGCCGCGACGATCGACCTCACGCAGGCGAGGCCGTTCGTCGTCCTCGTGGTCGGCGTCAACGGCACCGGCAAGACCACGACGATCGCCAAGCTCGCCGCGCGGTGGAAGGCGGAAGGGAAGTCGGTCCTGCTCGGCGCGGCGGACACGTTCCGCGCCGCCGCCATCGAGCAGCTGCAGATGTGGGCCGATCGCGTCGGCGTCCCGCTCATCAAGCACAAGGCCGGCTCCGACCCGGCCGCCGTCGCGCATGACTCGGTCTCCGCCGCGAAGTCGCGGAACGCCGACGTCCTCATCATCGACACCGCGGGGCGCCTCCACAACAAGTCTCACCTCATGAAGGAGCTCTCGAAGATCCATCGCGTCATCGAGCGCGAGCTTCCGGGAGCGCCGCACGAGACCCTGCTCGTCATCGACGGCACGACCGGCCAGAACGGCGTCAGCCAGGCCGCGGCGTTCCTCGAGGCGTCCCAGGTCACGGGGATGATCGTGACGAAGCTCGACGGGACGGCGAAGGGCGGCGTGATCCTCTCGATCATGCGCCAGTTCGACATCCCGGTGAAGTTCGTCGGCGTCGGCGAAGGAGCCGACGACCTGATCCCGTTCGACCCGCAGGCCTACGTCGACACTCTGTTCGAGTAGGGGAGAGGCATTGCATCCGTGCCGGGCGAGACGCCCGGCACGCGCGGGCGAGACGCCCGCCGTCCACCTCCGTCAGCGCTTCGAGCGGAAGGCGACTCCGAGGTGGAGGCTCGACACGTTCCACCCGGGGTTGCGCGACGTCCGGCCGCCGTTCGAGATGTGGGAGAACCGGTACGAGGCGATGAGGGCCGCCCGGCTCCGCGTCTGAATCTCGATGCCGACGCCGGCCTCGGTGGCGAAGTTGAATCGCGACGTCGCCGCCGGAATCTTCCTGGTTGCGAGCATCGGCCCGAAGCCGAACTCGCCGTACAGCCGGGCGCGGGCCGTTTCCCGGAGGGACAGCCTCCCGATGGCGGTCAGCGATCCGGCGAGAGCCTTCTCGTGACCCTCGCGATAGAGGTCGCCGAACCAGCTGCGTGGTTGCCAGATGTGCGAGGCCCCGAGCGCGAGGCCGAGCTCGGTACGTGGCCCCAGGAAACGGGTCAGCTCCACCTGCACCGCCTGGGTGTCGGCCTGCCCGCGGAGTCCGCTGATGCTCTTCCCGCCGCTGATGGTCACCCGCACCGCATCGAACACTTCGGCCTTCACAGGCACGGCAGTAAACATGAGGAGCAGCACGACGAGAGACCTTGGAAAGGGTGGCATGTGGGCTGGATGCTAGTGCGAGACGGGCAATCCATGATGTCGGATTGGGTGCATGGGGCAGGACACCGGGACCGTTCGCATCACTTCGCGTTGTGCTAACGTTTCACCCCCCAAGGTGGGGAGAGAAGGCAATCAATGATCCGGTTCGGGACATCGGGGTGGCGCGGCATCATCGGCGAGGACTTCACGTTCGAGAAGGTGCGAATCGCGACCCAGGGCATCTCGAATTTCCTCAAGAAGAGCGGTCAGCAGGGGACCGGCGTCATCGTCGGCTACGACACGCGGTTCCTCTCGGAGAAGTTCGCATCGGAGGCCGCGAAGGTCCTGGCGTTCAACGGGATCAAGGCGTTCCTCTCGACCCGGGACGTCCCCACGCCGGCCCTGGCATTCGAGATCATCCGCCGCAGGGCGATGGGAGCCATCAACTTCACGGCGTCCCACAACCCGCCCGAGTACAACGGCCTCAAGTTCTCGACGTCGGACGGGGCCCCGGCGATGCCGGAGATCACCCGTGCGATCGAGAGGGAAGTGCACGCGGTCCAGGACAAGGGCGAGCGGCTGGACGTCTACGACAAGCCGGAGCTGATCGAGGAGATCGACCCGAAGGAGCGTTACCTGAGCGCACTCCGGGAGAAGGTCGACTCGGAGGTCATCGGCAAGAGCGGCATCCGGATCGCGATCGACTCGCTGTACGGCACGGCGCGGGACTATCTCGACTACTTCCTCCTGGAGGCGGGAGTCGAAGTCAAAATCATCCACAATTATCGTGATCCTTATTTCGGAGGCTTTTCTCCGGAATGCAACGAGAAGAACCTCTCGGAGCTGCGGCAGGTCGTCGTCGCCGAGAAGTTCGACCTGGGGCTCGGCACCGACGGCGACGCCGATCGCTTCGGCATCATCGACGAGACCGGACGGTTCATACCGGCGAACACGATCCTCCCGCTGCTTGCGGTCTACCTGAAGCGGCATCGCAAGATCGCAGGCGGGCTCGCCCGGACGGTCGCGACGACCCACATGATCGACGCGGTCGCGCGGAAGCTCGACATCCCGCTCTACGAGACGCCGGTCGGGTTCAAGTACATCGGCGAGCTGATCCTCGACGGAAAGATCGCGTTCGGGGGAGAGGAGAGCGCCGGGATGTCGATGGCGGGGCACCTCCCGGAGAAGGACGGCATCCTCGCGTGCCTCCTGGTTGCGGAGATGGTCGCGTCGACCGGCAAGAGCCTCACGAAGCTGATCGAGGAGATGCAGGCCGAGTTCGGGACGTTGTATTCGCGCCGCGCCGACCTGAAGCTCACGGCCTCGCTGCGCGACTCGGTCGCGGCAAAGCTCGCAACCCCTCCTGACACGCTCGAGGGCATGCGGGTTGCGGACGTCAACACGACGGACGGAGTGAAGCTGGTTTTCGACGAGTCGACGTGGCTCCTGTTCCGCCTGTCGGGGACCGAGCCGGTCGCGCGAATCTACGCCGAGGCTTCCTCGCCGAAGGACCTCAAGGCGTTGTTCGAAGCCGGCCGCCGCTTCGTGATGCCGAGCTGACGCGGCCATGCAATTTCCCTTCGAGAAGCACTTCCTCATCTGCACCGGCAAGCGATGCAACGACGACGACCGCGGCAAGGACCGCGGCGAGGCGATCCATCGCGAGCTCAAGGATCTGAACAAAGACCTCGGGCGGAAACGAACCGTCCGCGTCTGCCAGGTCACCTGCCTCGACCTCTGCGATGACGGCCCGAACATGGTCGTCTGGCCCGAGGGAACGCTCTATCAGCACCTCGACCGAGAGAAGGCCCGAGAGGCCTATGAGAGCGAGATGAAGAAGTAAGAAGTAAGAAGTAAGAAGTTACGGCCTCTTTCATACTTCTTACTTCATACTTCTGACTTCTTTCACGTGCAGTGTCCGCGTGGGGAAGGCGAACTCGATGCCCTCCGCGCCGAGCGTGCGAATGAGGTCGAGGCCGATCGCCTGATGCAGGTCGGCGTAGACGATGTACTCGGACGACAGCACCCAGTACACGGTCTCGAACTCCAGCGATGACTCTCCGAAGCTCACGAGGTGCGACCGGTCGAACCTCGTGCGCTCGTGTTTCTCGATCGCGGTCCGGATGATCTGCGGGATTCGTTCGAGCGTGTCGGCCGGGGTGCCGTAGACGACCCCGATCCTGAAGACCACGCGGCGCTCGTACATCCGCTTCTGGTTGTGGATGCGGCTCTTGAGGAGATCGCCGTTGCCGATGATCAGCTGTTCGCCGGAGATCGACCGGAGGCGGGTGCTCTTGAGGCCGATGTGCTCGACGGTTCCCATCGACTCGCCGACGATGATGAAGTCGCCGATGGCGAACGGCTTGTCGATCACGATCGAGAGCGACGCGAAGAGGTCGCCGAGGATGTTCTGCGTGGCGAGCGCGATGGCGACGCCGCCGATGCCGAGGCCGGCGACGAGCGTCGTGACGTCGAACTCGGTCAGGGTCTCGATCGCGAAGATCGTCGCGACGATCCAGAGGCCGGCGACGATCGCGATCCGGAACGCGCCGAGGGTCGTCACCGCCTGCGGATCCGACTCGAGCCGCTGGCGCTGGTAGCGCTTGAGCCAGAAGTCGACTGCGCCGGTCGCCCAGAACGTGGTCTGGATGATCATGGTGAACATCGCGATCGACCGGATCAGGTCGCCCGCGGTCACCGGCAGCGCGAGCGCCCGCGCCCCGAGGTAGATCGAGGGGAACACCAGCAGCCAGAGCCTCGTCCGCTGCGCGAGCTCGCGGAAGAAGTCATCGACCTCGCTCGGCGTCAGATGCGCGTTGCTGAGCTTCCGCCGGGCGAGCGTCCGGATCGCCCAGACCAGCAGGAAGGTGGCGGCCGCGATCGAAGCGGCGGTGATCAGGTCGCCCGGGCCGTTGCCATGGAGAAGGTCGGGTAGCTTCACGGGAGGATGCTAACGGATAGGACGAATGGGACCTATGACCAATAGGACCCCCCTCCCGAGGCCGTCCTATCCGGGTGGGCGGGTCCCATAGGTCCTATTGGTCCTATTGGTCCTATTCTCCTATTGCCGCATGGCCCGCTTTCCGCAATGATCGGATTTAGCGTATGCCACGTCCTGCTGTGCTCATCGCTGACGACAACGAAGACGTCGTCGCGCTGTTGCGGACCTTCCTCAAACCGCTCGACTGCGAGATTCTCGTCGCACGCGACGGCGAAGAGGCTCTGAGGGTTGCGCAGTCGCGCCTTCCCGCCGTCGTGCTGCTCGACGTCATGATGCCCAAACGGAGCGGCTGGGAGGTCTGTCAGGCGCTCAAGGCGGTCCAGCGCACCTCGGTGATCGGCGTCGTTCTCGTCACCGGCCGTGGCGACGTCAAGGACCGCCTGACCGGGTTGCAGGTCGGCGCGGACGACTACCTCGTCAAACCGTTCGACCGGGGGGAGGTCGTCAGGCGGGTGGGCGCCGTGATCGAGCGTTCGATCGAACGGAGCCACGACCAGTCGGCCGCCGGACGCACCGCCCTCGAGACCCTCCTCCTCGACCGCGCCACCGGCCTGCCGACGCTGCCGATCGTCCTCGACACGGTCAAGGAACGGCTGATCGAGCTCGGCGAGCTCGGCATCCTCTACGTCGACATCGAGCAGTTCGACGCGATCGAAGCCGAGTACGGCTGGGCCTTCTTCGACGAGTTCCTCTGCCAGGTCGGACAGGTCGTCTCAGCCGAAGCGCGGGAGCGGTTCCGCAACCCGATCATCGTCTCGCACCGCACCGGCGGCTCGAGCTTCTACGTCTTCCACGACACCAAGGGCCACGACCTCACGCAGGAGGGGGCGATCGACCAGATGGCCACCGACCTGCGCGAGAAGCTCATCAACGTGATCCGCGCCCGTTTCCCGGCGATGCACGGAGGGCAGGTCGGCTTCTTCGTCGGCGCCTCGCGCATCGACTACCGCCCGCAGATCCGGCTCGAACGGCAGGTGTACACCGGGATGCAGAAGGCCACCGACGCGGTTCGCGACGCCGAGCAGCAGCGGAAGAAGCAGCTGACGCGCGAGCTTCGCGACATCATCCGGCGCAAGCGGGTGACCACGTTGTTCCAGCCGATCGTCCATGCGGCCGACGGCGCCGTGTTCGGCTACGAGATCCTCACCCGCGGCCCCGCGCACTCGTCGTTCCGCAACTCGGACATGCTCTTCGCGTTCGCGCGGGAGGCGAAGCTCGCCTGGGCGCTCGAAGCGATCGCACTCGAAGGGGCGCTCAAACGGCTCCGCGAGGTCGACCTCCTCGACCGCAAGTTCCTCCTGAACCTCGAGGCGGAAATGTTCGGCGAGTCGGAGTTCCGCATCCACGAGGTGACTTCGTTCTTCGCCGAGCATCGCGGCAACTTCGTCTTCGAACTGACCGAGCGCGCTGCGATCGAGGACTACAACGCCTTCAGGACCCTGCTCGACGAGTTCCGCGCGAAGGGCATCGAGGTCGCGATCGACGACGCCGGCTCCGGCTACGCGTCGCTCGAGGCGATCGCCGCCCTCTCACCCGACTATCTCAAGATCACCAAAGGACTCGTCTCCGCACTCACCGACGAGCCGATCAAGCAGGACCTCGTGTCGATGCTCGTCGACCTCGCGCACAAGATCGGGGCGAGGACGATCGCCGAGGGCATCGAGACCCGTGAGGAGTTCGACGCCTGCCGCGACCTAGGCATCGACCTGATCCAGGGCTACTACATGGCCCGGCCGCAGGAGAACCTCCGCGCGGGCGACGCCGAAGTCGAGCGTGCCATGGCTCTGCGCAACAGCGGCGCCGACATCCACAAAAAAGCGCGCTGACAGCCATCGCAGATAGCGCGAGGGCCATCGCTTCAGTGCGAAATCTCGACGTCCTTCTCCCCCGCCGCGCGGGGGAGAAGGTGCCGAAGGCGGATGAGGGGGGGGCGCTGAGTGCCTAGTGCTTTCCGGGGGCCATCGCGACGCCGCGGCGCTCCCACGCGATGTAGGTCTCCATCGCGACGAGGCGCGGGTCGTCGGCGGCGAGCGGCTTCCCTTCCAACGGCTGCTGGATGCACCAGTTGATCATGTCCCGCAGCGCGATCACGCGGCCGAGTTGTTTCTGGAACTTCGGATAGGTCTCGGGATGCGTGTTCGCGGCGTTCGGGTGGCACTGTGCGCAGGCCACGCCGTTGGTCCCGAGCTCGGGGCTGGTAAAGAGAGCACGCCCCTTCGCCACCACGGTCATGTACTCCTTGTCCCAGCGCTCGAGGTCCTTTTTCGAGAACTCGTCGGCCCGCGCCTGATATCCCGCGGTGACCCCGATGAGGATGGCTGCGAGCAGCAGGAAGAGTGTCCAGGTCTTTGCCATCGGTTCCTCCTCAGTAGTGTTCCTGCGGCTGGATGCGCTTCGCCGGGTCCTGGAAGACGGTGTCTTCCGGGCGGCCGGTCGCCGGGTTGAAGGCCACGGTCCTGGTCGTGTTGTTGTAGAGGTTGTAGCGGAGCCCGACGCGACCGGTTCCGACGTCGATGAACTGCCACCCGGTGGCGTCGCGCTCGAAGAACGGGTCAGCGCGGTTCATCGGGATGGTCAGCTTCGGCAGATCCTGTTTGGCCTGTGAGTACGACTGGGGGTACGGCCACGGCCAGGCGGTCGCCATCACGGAGTTGAAGGCGATGTTACCGACCTGGTTGTACTGGATCTGGTGGACGTGGCCGTAGATCACGTTCACTTTGTCGTACGGCGCGAGGATCGCCTGCACCTCTTCGGCGTCGTCGGTCCAGAAGTTCCAGCCTTTGTAGATCTTCTGCAGCGGCGAGTGCGAGAAGACGACGATCGGCGTGTTCTTCGCCACCTTGTCGAGGTCCGCCTTCAGCCAGGCGCGCTGCTTTTCGCCAACCATGAACGGCGAACCGTTCGGGTTGTCGAGGCCGGCCATCTCGAGCATCCGCTGCGCGGCGCTCGGCCAGCGATTGAAGGTCCAGTCGTCGAACGTGATGATGCTGTTGAGGACGACGAAGTGGACGCCTTTGTGGTCCCAGCTGTAGTGGTGCGGCCCGAAGAGCTTCGACCAGTATTCGCCGAGGTCGAGGTAGTAGTCGTGCTCGCCCATGACCGCGTAGGTCTTGTAGTTGAGCTTCGAGAGCATCTCCATGCCGTGGTCGAGCTCAGGGGCGTTGCCGAGCTGCGCGAGGTCGCCGCCGAAGACGACGAAGTCGGGCTTCGGCACGAGGAGGTTGGTCTCGGCGACCGCGCGGATCAGGCCGCGGTCCCAGTTGCGGACGAACTTCGTGCCGGAGATGTGCTGGATGTGCGCGTCGGAGATGTACGCGAAGGTGAAGTTCTTCGTCGTGTCGGCGAACGCGAGCTCGACGAGGCTGAGCGGCATCAGGCTGGCCGCCGCAGCCGCGCCGGTGATCGTGAGGAATTCGCGGCGTGTAGGTCTCGGCATGACGTCACTCCTTTCTCGCGCTGGTGGCTGCCGGCGCGGCCGTTGCGAACTTCGTACTGGTCAGCGACTCCATGAACGCGACCAGGTCGTCGATCTCCTGCTCGGTGAGGGCCAGAGGCCGGATGCCGCTGCTGAGGAAGTCGTTGACCGGGTCCGTCTCTTTCGTCACGCCGCCGTTGTTGTAGTGGACCATCACGTCGCGCAACGTCGCGAGACTCCCGTCGTGCATGTAGGGGGCGGTGAGGGCGATGTTCCGCAGCGTCGGCGTCTTGAACGAGCCGAGGTCCTCCATCGTCTTCGTGATCGCGAAGCGGCCGAGCTCGGACGTCCGCCGGTCGCTAAGCACCTTCTTGTCGACCTCAGAGAGCGTCATCTTCGCCTTCAGGAACTCGCCGGCGAGCTTCGGCACCTCGCCCTGAATGTCGTTGATGCCGACCCCGACGTTGTGGAAGCGGTTGTCGGTGAAGAGCGCCGTCGTCTGCTCCACCACGTGGCACGAGACGCAGCGCCCCTTGTTGACGAAGAGGTCGAAGCCGCGCTTCTGCTGCTCGGTCAGCGCGTTCGCCTGCCCGGCGAAGTGCCAGCGGTCGAAGGGGCTGTCGCCGGCGATCTGCGTCCGCTCGAACGCGGCGATCGCCATCGTCACCTCCTTCATCGTGATCTGGTTGCCACTCTTCCCGAAGACTTCCTTGAAGGCCTTCGAGTACGCGGGATCGGTCCGGACCACCTTCAGGATCGGGTTGTGATCCTTGAGCCCCATCTCGATGGGGTTGAGGAACGGATGCTGCGCCTGGTCCTCGAGGTCGACCGAGCGGCCGTCCCAGAACTGGCTGGTGTTGTAGGCCGCGTTCAGGATCGTCGGCGCGTTGCGCGTCCCGAGCTGCTTGCGGATGCCGGACGACGTGCGCAGCGGACTGTCCGTCAACCCCTTCTTGGCGTCATGGCAGGTCGCGCAGCTGAGCGTCCCGTCCCCGCTGAACCGGACGTCGTTGAACAGCTTGTCGCCGAGCGCGATCTTTGCCGGCGTCTGCGGGTTCCCCGCGGGGATCTCCAGCTCGGGGAGCCCGAGGGTGGGGGGCGACGAGTCGCTCGTCCCCGGTCCGAACGCGAGGACCATCGCGAGGAGTGCCGTCAGCGAGAGTGTCACGAAGTTCATTCCGATGCCTCCTTCCGTCGTTGTTTGCGACAACGGCCGCAGAGCCCACGGAGCTGGACCCTGAAGTCGCGTACCTCGAAGTCATGGGGTCTGGTGTCGGGGAGTGGGAGGGAGTCGAGAGAGGGGTCGCTGATGTCGACCATGCGGTCGCACTGCATGCAGACGAGGTGATGGTGCTTGTCGGTGCGGCCGTCGTAGCGGGCGATCCGGCCGGGATGGCAGGCCCGAGTGATCACGCCGGTCGCCACGAGATGGTCGAGCGCGCGGTAGATCGTCGTCCGGGAAATGCCCGCGACGCGCCGGGCGACGAGGTCGTAGACCTGGTCGGCGTTGGGATGGTCGGGAAGGTCGAGGACGGCCTCGAGGACCGCGCGGCGCTGGACCGTCAGTCGCAGTCCTCGCTCCCGGCATTGCCGGCGAAGCATCTCGAGGCGTGCGGCGCGTTCCCCGCCTCGACTCCCTCCCGCGGATGCGGATTGCAAGGGCGGCTCGGCTGTGTAACTGAACCGACAATGTTGTGCTGTTGCAACGAGGTTGCAATAGGGAGTTGGCGCCAGTCCGGGTTCTCGGGTGCCAGACGGACGCGTCTGTGGGAGAAGAGTGAAGAGTGAAGAGTGAAGAGTGAAAGATGGCCTCGCAGTAGACCCTTAGCCAGGCCGTTCACCACGGAGGCACAGAGGGCACAGAGGTAAACAGGCGTTCAGCATCAACTCTTCGTCCTCCTCCGTGTCCTCTGTGCCACTAACAACCAGAGCCTTTGAACCGCGCGAAGGTTCCTTCAGCAACTGCGCGTCCGCGCTCAGCTCCCCGAGGAACCCGAGGAACCCGAGGAACACCTAGGACTCAGGGACCGAGGGACCGAGGAACCCGAGGGACTTCGGGTTGCGGCGCGACCGCGCGATGCCTTTGTCGGAACCGGTCATTCGCGCCTTCGTTCAGCAGACCGCGTAGTCGATCGTAGAACGTGCATCAGGAGGACTCATGCACCGACTCGTTGCCCCCCTCGCCCTTCTCCTCGCGATCGTGCCGCTTGCCGCGCCCGCCGCGGGGACCGCCAGCGTCGCGATGAAGGCGCTCACCTCCGACGGGCCCGACCAGGAGGTCGTGCGCCTCGCCGACGAGAAGAACCTCAAGCTCGTGCAGTTCATCCTGCGCAACGGGAAGGAAATGGACCGCCACTCCGTCGAGGAGGCGGCGACGATCCACTGCGTCGCCGGAAGCGGCATGCTCATCGACGACGACGGTCGCAACGTTCCGCTGCAGCCGGGCGTCATCGTCATCCTTCCGCCCGGGAAGGAGCACGTCGTCAAGGCGACGCCGTCGATCTCGGTGCTCGTCACCCGCCTGCCGAAACCGCAGCGGCCCGCCGACGGGGGAAGAGGCCAGGGGATGAGCGGCGGACGGCGCGGCGGCGGCATGCGACCGCCGGGAATGTAGGCGGCACGGAGTTCCTCGGGGT